>JAADEM010000148.1 GCA_013153405.1 Chlorobiota bacterium | reverse complement strand
CTTCGCTCCCGCTCATCGCGATGACGCTGATGTTCCGTCATTTACTCATTATGCCCCAAAATTTGGGGTGAATTCTCGGAATGACGACTTTGGGGACATTCTCTTTTACCGATAGTTATCATAGCAGTAAACTGATATCCCGACAAAACAGAAAGTGAGGATGAATGTAAATTTCAGGAGTTTTCCGGAATACAAATAATTTTTCAATCAGAAATTATTACCTTTAAATGAAAACACAAAAAATAAAACCATGTGCGGACGTTTTGTTCAGATTATCAATGTGAGGAAAATAGAAAATACCTATGGAATTACCCTGCCGGAAGATATGGAGCCAGAAGGCTCTTATAATGTTGCTCCGGGTGATTATGCCTATGTGTTGTCGGGTACTTCTCCGAAGACTCTTTTGCGTTACAGGTTTGGTCTTACACCATCGTGGGCAAAAAAACAGATGTACCTGATAAATGCAAGAGCCGAGGGGGATGCAAACAAGGACAACAATCCTGAATTCAGAGGTAAGAAAGGTATAATTATGAAACCGGCTTTCCGTAAGCCCATAAGGTCACAGCGTTGTATCGTAATTGCCAATGCTTTCATTGAAGGACCCGAAAAGGAAAAGCTGAACAAACCGTATGCCATAGCACGAAAAGATAAAAAATACCTGTCCCTTGCAGGGATATGGGATACCTGGGTTGATAAAGATACCGGTGAGGAGATAAACTCATTTGCGATAGTAACAACAGTGGCAAACAAAATAACGCAGAAGATAGGGCATCCGCGTTCGCCGGTAATTATACCTGAAGGATATGAGAAGCACTGGCTCGATCCTGAGCTTCCTCTGGTCGAGGTTTTGAAATTCTTAAAACCTTATCCCGGTGAATTGCTTGAAGCATATCCCTTGTCACTTAAAATTAAAGACCCGAAAAACAAGACCCGCGACGTTCTTGTTCCTGTTGGTGATCCGTTTACGGTTGATGACGATATAGTAATTGAAAAAGAACTGAAGCTTCAGGGAATGGGTAACAGGAAAAAGAAAGAATGAATCCCGATTGCTTATAAAATGAAATCTTATTAATAAATATATTTGTTAATTATAAATTTCTGTTCTATTTTTGTTCCGAATTAAAAATCAAAATGAATAACAAAAGACATCATATCCATCATCATTACCTGCTATAGTGGTGGGCCGGTGGATTATTGTCTTAAAAAAAGAATATTTCAGGGCTTGCCGGTTGGTAAGCCCTTTTTTTATGATGAAACTAAAAAATTAAATTTTATAATATGGAAACAAAGATCAGAATTGCATTGCAAAAGAAAGGCCGTTTGAACGAAGACTCAATGAAATTGTTTAAAGAGGCGGGAATTAAGTTTAGTGTTGGAAGCGGAAAGCTGGTGGCATCATCGGCATCATTTCCTATTGAGGTGTTGTTCCTTCGCGATGATGATATTCCGCAAACGGTAGCCGACGGCGTGGCTGATATCGGGATAGTTGGCGAAAACGAAATGTACGAAAAAGGATTTGATGTTGATGTTGTACGGAAACTGGGATTCGGCAAATGCCGTTTGTCGCTGGCTATACCCAAAGCATTGGAGTATGAAGGTTTGAAATGGTTTGAAGGGAAAAAAATTGCAACTTCATATCCCAATATTCTAAAAGATTATTTTAGTAAAAAAGGTATTAATGCCGACATACACGAAATTGCAGGTTCGGTTGAGATTGCTCCCGGTATAGGACTGGCTGATGCTATTTTTGATATTGTTTCGTCGGGTAGTACGCTGGTGGCAAACCGTCTGAAAGAGGTGGATGTTGCAATGCATTCAGAGGCGGTTCTGATTGCAAAAAAAGGTCTTGAGCCGGAAAAACAGGAGCTGCTCGATCAGTTATTGTTCCGTTTAAATGCAGTGCAGGCCGCTTCGTCGAATAAGTATGTGCTACTGAACGCCCCCAACGACAAAGTGGATGACATTGTAAAAATATTACCCGGAATGAAAAGCCCTACTGTACTGCCTTTGGCTGATAAGGGATGGAGTTCGATACACTCGGTTATCAGCGAAAAAGAGTTTTGGGATGTAATTGACAAACTGAAAGCAAACGGTGCTCAGGGAATATTGATAATACCTATTGAGAAAATGATTTTGTAAGGTTAAAATATAATCGTGAGTGAATCCCATAGATAAAAAATATCAAAACCTAAAGAGGGATTGCGATAAACAGTTACTCGATTCCTCAGTTCCTCAATTCCTCAAAAATAAGTTATGAATACAATAAAATATCCTTCAAAAGATGAATGGCCGGAATTGCTGAAACGGCCTGAAAATGATGTTACCGAGCTTTTCGATACAGCCAAAACGGTACTCGATGATATTAAGAAAAACGGCGATCGTGCAGTTAAGCGTTTTACTAAAATGTTTGACGGAATTGAGGTTGAAGAGCTGAAGGTTTCGAGGCAGGAGATTGAAGACGCCGCGGCTGCTGTTCCCGAAGAGCTGAAGCAGGCAATACTTAAAGCAAAACAGAATATTGAGAAATTCCACTCCATTCAGAAGGAGAATGAGAGGGTGCTGGAAACGATGCCCGGTGTCGTTTGCCGCCAGAAAAGTGTGCCTGTTGAAAAGGTGGGGCTTTATATTCCGGGTGGAAGTGCACCTCTGTTTTCCACAGTGCTGATGCTCGCCGTGCCTGCAAAAATTGCCGGATGCCCTGAAATAATACTTTGCACTCCTCCCGCAGCTGACGGCAGTATAAATCCGGCTATTCTTTACACTGCTGATCTGGTAGGTGTTACGGGAATATACAAGGCCGGAGGAATACAGGCAATAGGCGCTATGGCTTACGGAACTGAATCGGTTCCGAAAGTATACAAGATTTTCGGCCCCGGTAATCAGTTTGTAACTGCCGCCAAGCAGCTTGTGAGCTTAAAAGATGTTGCCATTGATATGCCTGCCGGACCATCAGAAGTACTTGTAATGGCTGATGACAGTGCCGTTCCTGAGTTTGTCGCTGCCGACCTGCTGTCGCAGGCAGAACACGGCCCCGACAGCCAGGTAATATTGGTAACCAATTCGGAACAGCTTATTGAAAAGGTGAAAAACGAAGTTCAGCTTCAGCTTGAATCACTCCCGCGTAAAGAGATAGCTGCCAAAGCACTCGATAACAGCCGCCTTATACTGCTTGAAAGTGTTGAAGAGATGACGGAGCTGACAAACCTGTATGCTCCCGAGCACCTGATTATTTCGATGAATAATGATGAGGAGGTTGCAGAACAGATTGTCAATGCAGGTTCTGTATTCCTTGGTAATTACACTCCCGAAAGTGCAGGGGATTATGCTTCAGGTACAAATCACACTTTGCCTACTAATGGTTATGCTACGGCATACAGCGGGGTTAATCTCGACAGTTTTGTGAAAAAGATAACATATCAGAAGATAACAAAAGAGGGACTTCGGCAGATTGGCGGAGTTATAGAAACAATGGCGGCAGCAGAACATCTTAATGCGCATAAAAATGCAGTTACGGTTAGGTTGAAATAAACATGCAAGGACATACGGCAGTGTGTCTATAATTTAAAACACTACATGCTAAGATGAAATATTTAGTAAAAAAAAGTGATGGATCTTCACGTTGGCGAGGACTAAAACAATTACTTCGCCCAAACATTGCATCCCTTAAGCCATACTCTTCGGCCAGGGATGAATTCAGTGGTGCAGATGCGGTTTTTTTTGATGCTAACGAGAATCCGTTTAATGCTCCATACAACCGTTACCCCGATCCGTACCAGAAAAAGCTGAAGGAAAAGATTGCAGCACTGAAAGGAGTAAAGCCGGATAATATATTTCTGGGCAATGGCAGTGATGAAGCCATTGATTTGCTTTTCAGGGCTTTTAGCGTTCCGGGGAAAGACAATGTTGTGTCTATTGACCCAACTTACGGAATGTATCAGGTAGCTGCCGACATTAACGATGTTGAGGTGAAGAAAGTATTGCTTAAACCCGATTTCAGTCTCGATGTTGAGGCCTTGTTGAGTGCTGCCGACGGAAACACAAAGATGATTTTCATATGTTCACCCAACAATCCTACTGCAAACAGTTTCAGCTACGAAGATATGGAAGCGATTTTGCAAGGATTTGGCGGTATCGTGGTTGTTGATGAGGCCTATATTGATTTTGCTCCGGAGAAAACACTTCTCTCTAAGCTTGAGGAGTATCCTAATCTTGTTGTTCTGCAAACATTCTCGAAAGCGTGGGGAGTGGCAGCTATCCGTCTGGGAATGGCATTTGCATCGGAGGAGATAATTGCTGTACTGAGTAAAATTAAATATCCTTACAACATTAATATCCTTACCCAGGAAAAGGCACTTGAGCTGCTTGAAAATGAAAAGGAGAAACAGAAGTGGGTTGAGCAGATTCTGGCAGAAAGGGAGCGTCTGGTTCGAGAACTGAAAAAGAATCCGCTTGTTAAAAATATATACCCTTCGGATGCCAACTTTATTCTGATTACGGTTGATGAACCGGAAAAAATTTATAACCGACTTGTTGAGCAAGGCATTATAATCCGCGACCGTTCCAAAGTGGCAATGTGTGAAGGATGTTTGCGCATTACAGTAGGGACTCAAGAGGAGAATGATAAACTGATTGAAGAACTGAAAAAGATTACTGAAAAATGAAAGAAAAGAAAAAGATACTATTCATCGACAGGGACGGAACACTGATAGTTGAGCCGCCTGAGGATTATCAGGTCGATTCGCTTGAGAAACTGGAGTTTTACCCGGGAGTCTTCCGTAATCTGAGTAAGATTGTTGATTACCTCGATTTTGAGCTTGTGATGGTATCCAATCAGGACGGGCTCGGCACGGCTTCTTTCCCTGAAGAGACTTTCCATCCTGCACACAACAAAATGCTGAAGGCATTTGAGAATGAAGGGATACTTTTCAGTAAAATTCATATCGATCCTTCACTTCCTGAGGAGAATTCACCCAACCGAAAGCCGCGTACAGGTATGTTGCAGGAGTATTTCAGCGATGAATACGATCTTGGAAACTCGTTTGTGATAGGTGACCGTATCACCGATGTTATGCTGGCGGAAAACCTGGGTTGTAAAGCCATTTTGCTGAAAGATGAAGAGCAGGGAAGGATGGAAGTTGAAAAAGAAGACCTTGGTGATGCGTGTGTGCTGATAACACCGGACTGGAATAAAGTGTCTGAATTCCTTCTGAAAACCGAGCGTACTGCATCGGTTGTACGAAAAACATCGGAAACCGACATAGAGGTTTTTATCGACTTAGATGGAGATGGCCGTACTGAGATCTCGACGGGTCTTGGCTTTTTCGACCATATGCTCGATCAGATAGGACGCCATTCGGGTTGTGACCTGAAAATAAAAGTTCGTGGTGACCTTGAAGTTGATGAGCATCATACAATTGAAGATACAGCCCTTGCTCTTGGTGAAGCAGTGAAAAAAGCACTGGGCGACAAGCGAGGTATTGAACGATACGGTTTTGCCCTGCCTATGGATGATTGTTCGGCACAGGTGCTTATCGATTTTGGCGGAAGGCCGTGGCTGGTATGGGATGCCGAATTTAAACGTGAGAAGATAGGAGATATGCCAACCGAAATGTTCCTGCATTTTTTTAAAAGCTTTTCTGATGCAGCCGGCTGCAATCTAAACATAAAAGCCGAAGGACAGAATGAGCACCACAAAATAGAGGGTATCTTCAAGGCATTTGCCAGAGCAATAAAAGCTGCCGTTCGCAAAGATCCGTTCGATACAAAACTACCGAGTACCAAAGGGGTGTTGTAAGAATACAGATGTTTTTTCTATGTAGAAGCAATTTTCATAAATGTATTAAGGTTCATTTAGTTTGTTTTCGGATAACTGCTCAATTCAGGAAAATATGTGGTTGAAGAATATATGTCAGGTTTGGTGTGAAAATATTGCTGTAAAGGACAAAATGTATGTTAAGCGAGATGTGTGTGTTGTCAGGTAATGTGTTTGTTTGGTTTAAGCGGGTGAGGTATTGTTACAATACAAATCTCCATATGAGTTTTGCAAGAATAGTAGTTTCGGCAAGTTTAAGTCCGTCGGAAGTGTCGATGAGCTGATTTACTACAAAGTAAAAATCGCTACCAATTTTAGGTATCCAGTTTGTTCGGAAATTAAGCAGTATCTCTTCGTCTTCATTGTTGTACTGCCCGAATATGCTTGCATTTAGCTTGGGATTGTACGCGTATAATACTCTTCCTCCAATTTCATCGGTAACCAGTTTCGACTCTCCGAAGTTCAGGAAGTTCTTGTCCCATTCAAGCGACAGGTTCCAGTGCTTGTTAAGGTTCATATTTCCGGCCAGTCCGAAACGTGTTCGCTTTCCGGTGTAAAACGATCCCCAGTTCACGAATACTTCTCCCGACAGTCGTCTGCCCCTGAAGGTTTCGAACTGAATCTCTCCGCGGGAATCCTTGTAAATACCTTCGGGTATGACAACAGAGTCGAGCAACACGAATGGCTCATCTAGTCTGTCGTAGCTCCACTGGTAGTTTATCTCGGCAACTTCACCACTTTTGGTAGTGAAGCCGAACGGACGGAATTCATAAAACACACTCTCCAGAGTGTTGGTCTGGTCATTTACGTAATAATTAACATCGAACGGCTTGAAAACCACATTACGAAAAAATGGCAGGAACTTAGGCCTCGGCCTGAACTTCAGCTCTGCATAATACATCCGGTTGTTGTGCCTTCGGATAAATCCCATCTCAGGATTGTAGTTCATCTGATTTCCTGTAATTGCGGCACCAAACTCAACAATGTCGTTAGGATATGAGAGGTAAACGGAGTATGCAGAGTTGTGATTGTTTACAGAATCGCTGGTGAACGACTGAGAGAAAGCTCCGTATACTATCAGGTTTTTATCATTGAAGATTTTTGAAGTGGAATAAGTGAAGTCTGTACCATACACAATATTTCGGCGTCCGTTCAGTATCTTCGAAGTAATGATAGCTCCGATGTTCGATTGCCTTCCTATATCCTGCCTGAATCTTGCCACCGAATAGTTTGTAGTCAGGACAGAATCTTTAGCAGCTGTCTGAATCGACATTACACCAATCGATGTTCTGTTCTGCTTGCCGAAAACCCTGGAGCCGGCAATTATGGGAATCTCTTCACCATCCTGTATTCCGATTGTACGTGAATAAAATATCTGATTCCGATGTCCGATTGACATTTCAAACAGATCTTTTGCTTCAAGAAAGAATTGTCGTTTTTCGGGATAATAAAGAGAGAATCTGGTCAGATTAATTCTTGCCCTGTCGGACTCTACCTGTGCAAAATCGGTGTTGAAAGTAAGGTTGAGTTTAAGAGTGGGAGTAATGTCAAAATTGGCATCACCACCCATCTTAAAGCGACCATCCGGATTTTCACCTGAAAGTTTTTCAACACCGCCTGAAATGTATGGTTTTAGTTCAACCTTATTTTTTGCTTTAATGTTGTGTAATCCGGTGAGAGTTCCCGCCTGTGATATTTTTTCAATTTCATAAATACGGTACCAGCCCTGCCACATTACCTGTTCATTTTTGCGGCGTATATTTCTTTCAAAATTAATTCCCCAGGTCAGGTCGTTTTTCTTTTTGAACTTCAGAGTTGAGAACGGGATCATTATTTCGGCAAACCATCCTTTGTCAGTGACGGTTGTTGCCACATCCCAGACTCCGTTCCAGCTTTTGTTGAAACCCATTCCTTCATTCGATATCAGAACGTCGGCTCTGGCACCGTTTGGGTTTACCACAAAAAGATAACCATTCCTGTTATCGTTGAAAGTGCTGAGTATTATTTCAAAATTGTCGTCGGTGCTCCATTTGAAGTCCCGCTGCATATTCTGTGCTATTATTTTTTCAGGATTGCTGTCGTATCCCCAGAATCCTATGTACATTACATTGGTGGTGTAAACAATGGCTATTTCGGTTTTTTCGGTAGCCGGCTCTCCTTCGTTAAGTTCGCGTTGAGTAAAGTTGTGTATACGTGGAGCTTTCTGCCAGCACTGTTCTGTAAGACGTCCGTCAAGTGTTATTTTTTCGGTTGTAAAATATGCGGTAATAGTATCCGGCTTACTGTGCTGAGCCTGAATGAAAATATATGGAGAAAGAAATATTATCAGGAATACTTTTTTCATGTAACCTTCTTGTGTTAAGTCCAGAAGTCAAAGCTACACAAAAATGTATTAACTTGTTGTGTCTATTTGATTTTTGTTACTCCTCCTGAGACAATAAATTTCATTACGTCGGCGGAATTAACGTTTAGTTTTTTCACCTTATTTGCCGGAACTATATAAAGTTCACCCAGAACACCATATGAACTTGGGAGATAAACGGCAACTTTTTCTTTTATTCCCAGGTCGGTCAGGTCATCCGAAGTTATAAACCCAAGCCGGTTTAAAATACCGTCATTATCTAAAGAAACTATTACAGGTTTGTCGAATTTCCGCTCTTTACCCACGAATGCGGAAAGTAAATCTTTAACCGAGGAGTATATGATTTTAATCAAAGGTGCTTTCTCAAGTATTCTTGAGAAGAAAGAAGCAATGGGAGTGGTAATGAGTCGTTGCCCGGTGAATCCTGCAAGGGTAATGAACATTACAATGGCAAGGAATCCCATCCCGGGGAAACTGAATCTGGAAAATGGTTCACGGTTGAATATTTCGAGATTGCGTAATAATCCGTCGAGCCAGATAAATGTTACAACGAAAACATAAATGGTAACTGCAACCGGGGCGATATACAGTAATCCCTGGAGAAAATATCTGATAAGTCGTTTCATGCTGATGTTGGTCAGGGTTTAAAAATATTTGACTATTTTAAATGTATTCTTTATTGTTAACGGGAAATTTCTTGATTTAGCGTTTGGTGTTTCATGTTTTATTTTTTTTGAGAGAGTTCCTTAGCTTATTGGGCAGACCGGAAACTATCAGTAAGTATGAACGGTCTATCCATTCCCTGAGAAGTTCATCGGGAACGGAGCCGTCAACCATCACTGTGTTCCAGTGTTTCTTATTCATATGATATCCGGGCACAACACAATTATACTTTTCCCTCAGCTCAATTGCCTTCTCAGGTTCGCATTTCAGATTTATAGTGAGGTCACCTTTGAGGGCGGTAAGGGCAAACATCTTGCCTGCAACTTTAAAGACCAGTGTGGTCTCATCGAAAGGGAACTCTTCGGTTACTTCCGGCTTGTTAATACAGTATTCTCTGAATTCCTCAATATTCATTTCCGGTGAGTAATTTTAGATTTTTGTTGTGCGTTCAGGCAATGTTACTAAAAACTGTATTTGAACCCAAATAAAAACATATCGTAGTCGGCAAATTTCGCAAACGGGTTATTGCCTTTTCCTGCAAAGATGGCTGAAGATATTGTTATTTCAGCATTATCGGTTGCCATAAAGCTTATCTCCGGGCTGTAAATTAATGCGTAATTGTCTTTTACGTTGTTCCAGTCGGATACGATGAAGGCACCCTGTAGCGGCTCTGTTTTAAGCCGGTCGTCAAAGAATCTCTTTTCGTACTGAATAAAAAAGTAATCGTTCAGGTTCTCTCTTCCTCTTTCGTTTACAAATCCGTGCAGGAACTGTACATTGAGGTACATACCGTTTGCAAAGTTGTAATCAGCACCAATTACATATTTGAAAAACATCTCCTTTTTCAGAACAATAGAGTCCCGGGTAACCGGTACAGGTGAACCGGGAAACATAGGTGTCATATCAGTTGTCATCACCTGCTCTTTTTCGGGCAGAAATCCGGCAGCTTCAGCCCATAGTCCCACACCCGCAATGCTTGTTGCCATATCAAAACCGAAGATGCTTTGTCTGAAATATGTGGATTGAATATCGAGATTGAGACCACCCGGGTTATCGCCCGGCGAGATAGTGTTGTACGAAGGTGTAGGAAAACCGTCACGTCCCCATACATAGCTCAGTGATAAGTCTATCCCCGCAGCAAACCCTTTCAGCTTGATGCCTGCCGTACTGCTTTCACCCAGAGTGTACTTGGGCATATCAATATTGTCGTTTAAATTTTCAAGATGATAGGGAGGAGGCAGAACTATTTCGGGACTCAGGGCATCGGCAAAAACACCAACAGGCATATTAGCGGGTTGAAAAATTGGTATGTATGTTCCATGTAACGAAAATGAGGGAGTAAAGTAATAGTCGAAGCTAATCGCATCAGAGCCCCGGTGCCGGCCGAAATCAAGCACATCCTCAAGGTCGTAAGGGTTGAGGTTGTCGGTTGGGTTGATCAGATCTGCAGTTCCCCACGCAATGCGCTGACGGCCTATCTTAATGTCGAGGTTTTTGCTCAGGAATCCGTACAGTTGTACGTAAGCTTCTCTTATCTCCAGGTTGTACGGGTCAACAATTCCTTTGTTGTACAGGTCGGATGAGGTAGTGATTTCGGGCAGGCCGATGTTGCGCAGCCAAACCTCAGTGTGAAATTTTCCTTTGTCGTTCCTGAATTTTTTGCTAAGCCGGAAGGTGAGCCGGTTCTCATTCCAGGCCCAGCTGTTAGGACTTTGGTACAGAAAACGTTGATCAGTTTTCAATTCACCTGAGAATTTTATTTTTGTCTCTTCCTCTTGTGCCGAAATAAAAGCTGTTGCCAGAAAGAGGAAAAATGAGGATAACAATGATATTGACGTAGTTTTCATCGTATCCGGTTTTTAGGTTAATGGTTCGGTCAATCACAAAGCCGGCAGTGATCAGTCAGCTTCCACTTCTGCTTCTCTGATGGCTTTTCGTGCTGCTTCCCTGCCAAGCTCGATAAGTTCCTTCGCTTTGTAAAAATCAAATATTCCTCCTGAGTCACGCGATATCTCTATCAGTACATCGGGAGGAGTAAGTTTGAATGTCAGATCCATAATCTGCCTGAGCATTAAGCTTGATGTTTTTGTGAGCAGGTTGAAATACCCGAACTCACTTTTTTTGTTCTTACTCCCGTTTCCGTTTCCGTTACCAATGCCAAGAAACTGTTTCTGAAATCCGTTCAGCTTGAGCTTGTTCAGCTTTTCAAACCAGCTCCAGTCATCACGGTCTTCGTTTCCCTGTTTATGTTCGAAAGGTATAAACGCATTTACATTCACTGCCACGAGCATATCATCACCGTTGCGTTCCACCCGGTTGACCGGAACAGGGTTCAGAACGCCACCATCGACAAAAATAGTGTCGTTCTTCTGAACGGGAGTTATCAGCATTGGTATCGAAATGGAAGCTTTAATTGCATCATAAAGGCATCCGTTGCGGATAACAACTTCTTCCTTTTGGGCTAGGTCGGTGGCAACAGCCACGAAGCTTAAAGGCAATTCCTCTATCTTCTGGTCGGGGATGAACGACTGTATCTCCTTCAAAACCTTATCGACCTTGATTATCCCTTTTGAACTTATGGTAAAGTCAACAAGGTTGAATATGTCCATTTTGCTCAGTGATGTGAGCCACTGTTCATACTCATCGAGCTTTCCTGCGGCATAAACGCCACCTATCAAAGCCCCCATTGACGATCCCGCTACCGATGTTATCTCAAATCCGTTATCTTCCAGCTCCCGTATCACTCCTATGTGCGCAATTCCGCGTGCTCCTCCGCTCCCCAGCGCTAACGCTATTTTTTTCTTCATAATGTTTTTTTTTAAGTTGAAGTGCTATTGCACCTAATTATTTTACCTCCGGCCCCAAAAGGAAAGTGTGAAGTATAGTTTATTGATGTCTTATGCTTCCTTTTAACACTTTAGCCATTTAACCCTAGAACCCCGGGATTTACTGCTTCAGTTTCCTTACGCTGAAATCTTCATCCGACAGGCCTGTGTCGTATTTCACATCATATGTTATCATTGTTGTTTTATGTTTCTTTTTCAGGTCGGTCATTGTTACCTCTTTAGGATTCCAGTAGTTTCCTATTTTTTCAAAAACATACGTTGCAATCTTTATTTTATTATTCCCTTTATCGTAGTACTCTGTGTAAACCGGATAATAATTCTCTTTGTTTATTTTGGAGATAAGCTTTGAGTATTGCGATTTGGGTGATCTCGGTTTCATCTCGAGCACGTAAACATCTCCCTCGGTTTTTAAAAGCTTTGCAGTGTATTTGTCTTCATATGATTTTGCCTCCATATCGTCATACGAGAAATCAGTTCCTGCAAATTTCTGGCTTTTCACACTTGATGATATTCTTCGTTCTTTTGCATACGACGGGAGATAAAGATACATTACATCGTTTGGCAGCGACAGTGTTGCTATTCCTGCCTGGGATGCCGGTGCTGTAAACCTGAACAGTCGCATATCGGTTCCTTTTTGTTTCATAACTGCCTCTCTTGTTTTTTCATTGCCGTTTTTGTCGGTGATTATAATTTTGGTTTTGGCAGTCATATCTTTAGGCGCATAAAGGACTTCGTCCATCTTTTTCAGTATGTCGTTAGCATTTTGTGCTGTTGCCACAAGTGTTGTGGTCAGAAATATCAGAATTGAAATCAGTGCTTTCATATCTTTTGGTTTTTAGATTAAACTTAAAAACTGTTCTTATTTTCCGGTTTTAACGATTGTTTTTGCAAAAGAAGAACCACCGGCAGCAGTGTGAGAGCCCCTAGCCCCGACCCTATCATACTTATAGCAACAAGCAGACCGAAATTCTGCAAAGGTGCCATTTGTGAGAATAGCAGAACAAGAAAACCTGCAGCAACTGAAAGAACATTTATGAAGATTGCCTTTCCGCTTGTGAGAATTGTTTCTTCGATTGCCCGTGAAATGTTTCCGGTGTTGTGGTGAATATGGTTAAAATGTGTGATTACGTGTATCGAATAATCGATACCGATACCCAATGCAACGCTGGCTACGAGTACTGTTGCCACATCGAGCGGAATTCCTGCGTAGCCCATAAAACCAAACAGAATGGATATGGTCGAGATTATGGGAATGGTGGCGAATACACCAAGCCGGAACGAGTGCAATATCAAACCTACAATGATCAGTACAACCACCAGTGCAATTGCAAGACTGCTCATCTGGCTGTTGAAAAGACTGCGATCCATTCTTACGTATACCGATGGCAGACCCGTAAGACTAATCTTGCATTTGTCGTTGCTGTTACTGCTGATAAACTTATTCATATAGCTGACAAAGTCTTTCATTTTTTTACTGTCGTACGATTTGAAACGTGACTGGATTATACCTTTTTTCAGATCGTCGGAAACAAGCTGCGGCATTATGTCCTGTCCGTCGAGCAGGAACCAGAGGTCCTGTATCTTTGCTTTGCTTTCAGGTATTTTTTCGCCTTCGCCCATTACGTCGTTCATCTGCTTTATCAGGTCAGCTATCGACTGCGTATACGATATTTCCGGAAATTTCTTCATATACTGTTCCGTTCTGTTCATCAAGTCCAGAACATAAGGGCTTTGCATATCTCCTTCGAAAACGACAAATACCGGTTGAGATCCTCCGAATTTACGCTGCATAACATCTTCGGCAACTCTTGTCGGATTATCCTTCCGGAAGTAATTCTGCATATTCACGCTTCGTTTGATCAGGAAGAAGCCGCCTGTTGCCAATACTATTAAGCTTATCCATACCACAAGGATATTTCGCGGATGTTTGTTGAGGATGATTAGTACGGGTTTCAGAATATTCCGGGTAATGAAGTTTTTCATACTGTCCTTTACCGGTGTAACGGAGCTCTTTTTCAGTGAGAAAGTTCTGATAAGGGCCGGAACAAAAGTAACCGAAAGCAGCAGTGAAAAGAATGTGCCAACTGCTGTGAATATCCCGAAATCCTTTATCATTTTGAGGTAGGCACCAAATACGAAAGAGATGAATCCGGTCATAGTGGTGGCTGCAGCCAGAAATACCGGAACAATGATGTATGCAAGTGCTTTAACAAGTTTTTGCTTCTCATCCTTTTCGGTGCACATATTCACCCTGTTTATGACGTGTATGGCATACGCACTTCCAACGGCGAAAAGAATGATAGGGATATTGTTGGATATCATTGTGATCTCGTAGCCGGTAACCTGCATAAGCCCCATTGTCCAGATGACAGCAATAGATGCGGTAAGCAACGGCAGTACGACACCCTTGACCGATCTGAAGCTGAAGAACAGAACTATGGCAATTACGATGAAAGCAAGCGGGATAAGCTTTGACAGGTCACTTACAATAAGCCCGGTCACGTCATTCATCATCATTGGCAGACCTGCAAAATATAACTTCTCGGGCAGGTTCATCGCTTTTACCTTCTTTTTAACTGTAATTACGGTCTGTTGTTTGTCTGCATCATCAAGAGTGGTGTAGATGATCAGAGTGGTGGTTCCGTCGTCGGATACTATTGCTCCTTTATACATCTCTTTTGAGTAAACCCTCTCTCTGAGCTTTCTCAGCTCTTCGGGTGTGTCGGGAAGGTCGTATTCGTCAATCAGTTTCGATATCTCAATGCCCCACTCTTCGCTTCTGATGTCGATAATGTTTGTCATGCTTGTGACTGTTAGTATTCCCGGAGTTACCAGCAGAGTATCGGTTATTTGCTTTACGTGCTGTAATACTTCAGTGGTGAAAACGTTTTTTGTTTCCAGTGCCACCATTCCCATATCGTTTCCTCCGAACTCTTTGCCTATGTTTTTATACATTTCGGCTACAGGATCGTCATCGGGAAGTGAGCTTATGAGATCGGAATTTATGGTGAGTTTGCCTGCCCGGTAACCAAAAAACAAGGTCAGTCCGGTAACAATAATTATTACCGGCCATCTGAGCTTTAATATGTTTTTTGACAACCATTCCATTGTTTCAACGGTTTAGATTGTTGTCAGATTTTGACCAATAATGTTTATTAGTCATTTGCGGAGCAAAAAAAACGCTGCTTAGCCAAGTAGTTTTTCGGGCGAAGCAGCAATACCTCGAAGCATAATCCCGACCATGCCTTTCAGGTGTGGACGTAGTGCGATGTATTGTTTCTGGATAAAGAAAGGAATTTCAAGGCCTTTAAGAATCATATAGAACACATCAAGGATAATCTTTACATCTCCCATATCGCGGTAATAGCCTTTTTCAATACCTTCGTTAAGTATCTTTTCCATCTGGCCTTTTTCCCACTCATCATGTTTTTTTCTAAGTGTGTCGAGAAATTCAAATCGCTCATATAGGTCTGCCTTTAGTGTTTCGTGATAATTGGGAGACGTTGCGAGCATTTGATTTCTTTTAAGCAAAAAGGATGTGGTTTTTTCTATTGGATTGAGTTTGTCGCTTTCTACAATCTTCACCAGTTCTGCTTTAAGTTTTTCAAACTCTTGTGAAACCACTTCGGTAAACAGCTCTTCCTTGCTTGTGAAATGATAATAAAGAGAACCTTTGGCTTTGCGGGCAACCCTGGCTATCTCATCCATCGATGTTTTGTGAAATCCGTATTGTGCAAAAAGAGATGCTGCTACTTCGAGTATTTTCCTTCTTGTTTTTTCTTTCATAAAAATATCCGTTTTGACTATGTTAGACCTAATCGTACAAATATGGCGAATTAAATGTTAAAAGTCAATATAGTATTCTGATATTTTAAGAACTATAATTTTTATTATGATAAAAACATAAAAAATACCCCGGATTCACCTTTGTGATTCCGGGGCATAACAGATAGATAAACTATCCCAAACTATAACATAAATATTTTTATTCTACTGTCACTGATTTTGCAAGGTTTCTGGGCTGATCAACATTACAGCCGCGCAAAACTGCAATATGGTATGCCAGAAGCTGAAGCGGAATAACGGCAAGAAGAGGAGTGACAGCAGGGTGGGAGCGAGGAATCTGAATAACATCATCTGACAGCTCTTTCAAGGCCTTGTCACCTTCGGTTACTATGGTTATTACATTTCCTTTGCGGGCTTTGACCTCTCTGATATTACTTAAAATCTTTTCATAATAATCATCGTGGGGAGCAACCACGACAACAGGCAGGTTATTGTCGATAAGAGCAATGGGGCCGTGTTTCATTTCTCCGGCTGCATATCCTTCGGCATGAATATATGATATTTCCTTAAGCTTTAATGCTCCTTCAAGTGCAACAGGGAAAAGGTATCCCCGGCCCAGGTATAGAGCATTGACAGAGTCTTTATATTTTTCTGCTACTTTTTTTATGCTTTCATTGTCGTTAAGTATCTGTTTTATTTTCTCGGGAACCAATGCCAGTTCTGAAATGATTGAAGAATATTCGTCATTCTCAATGGTTCCTTTCATTGCTGCAATTTTTAAAGCGAGCATGGTAAGTACTGTTACCTGCGCCGAAAAGGCTTTGGTTGACGCTACTCCTATTTCGGCTCCGGCATGGGTGTAAACCCCGGCTTCGGTAACTCTTGAAAGGGTTGAGCCGGTTACATTGCATATTCCTAGTATTGTTGCTCCCGACTCTTTAGCCATTTCTACTGCGGCAAGAGTATCAGCTGTTTCACCGCTTTGACTAATTGCAAGTACAACATCATCTTTGTTTATTACCGGTTTGCGGTAGCGAAACTCCGAAGCATATTCCACTTCAACAGGAATGCGTGCATATTCTTCAATCAGGTATTCGCCTATCAGTCCTGCATGCCATGATGTTCCGCATCCGATTATAAGTATGCGGTTTGCATTTATTAGTTTTGGAGTTACTTCCAGCAGACCCCCAAGAACTATACTTGAGTTTTCTGCCTGCAGTCGTCCTCTGAATGTATCTTCAATGGTTTTGGGCTGTTCAAAAATTTCTTTAAGCATGAAATGTTCAAATTCCCCTTTGTCAAGCTCTCCAATGTTCAGGTCGAGTTGCTCTATGGTTACAGATACCGGATTGTTTTCAATATTTTTAAGAGTGAATCTGTCTTTTTTGATTATGGCTACATCATTGTCATTGAGATATACTACACTGTTTGTGTGTTCAACAATTGGAGCAGCATCAGATGCAACGAAGTATTCGTTTACCCCGATGCCTATAACAAGAGGACTACCTTTTCTGGCTGCTATCAGCGTTTCTGGTTCGTCTTTACAAATAACAGCAATCCCATATGCGCCAATTACTTTCGATAAAGCCATTCTGACGGCAGTTTCGGCATCTATTTTTTCTTCTCTCGTGTAGAAAAATTCAATAAGGTTTACCAGTATTTCAGTATCGGTATCACTGTTGAACGTATACCCTTGTTTTATGAGATCTTTTTTCAGTTTTGCATAATTTTCGATTATGCCATTGTGTACAAGCGTGAATATTCCGTTCATCGACATGTGCGGGTGAGCATTAACATCATTCGGTTCCCCGTGAGTTGCCCAACGTGTATGACCTATGCCTAAAGACCCCGATATGTTTTTTTCTGTTACAAATTCTTCCAGCTCTTTAATTTTTCCTTTATGCTTGTAAAGATTTATTTTTCCGTTGAAGAGTGCTACTCCTGCTGAGTCGTACCCACGGTATTCAAGACGTTTCAGTCCGTTTATCAAAATGGGAAACGCATCTTTCTGTCCGATATATCCTACTATTCCACACATAATTTTCAGTTTTGCATTATTTTTTGATTAAGAAGAGTCTCCATTTGAGAAATGATTTCATCACCAAGCCGGCTTTTTTTCTCCATGTGTGCTTTTATTTCTTTAACCATTTCATTTTCTTCGAGTTCGCCACGAACGCTTTTAAAATCATTCACTCTGGTGTCATCATCACCGTCAAGTCCAAACCCTGTCATTACAGATTCCGAGTATTCTTTTCTTGCATCTTCGTAAAGAAGGTTATCGATCCCAAGGACACTTTCTTTCCATTTATTTACAATCGCGATAACATCTTCAGGTGTGAATTCGGAAAGCTCTTTGCCGTAAAGACGCCCCAGTTCGTCATAAACCCATGTCCATTCATAGTTGTAATAGCTTTGGTGAATTGAGTTAAATACGGACCCGACCTCTTCCATGGTTGTGATATTTCCTTTTTCTATGTCGTCGAGTAACCGGTTGACTGCTTCCGCCGGGCATATCATTCCTGCCAGATCAATCCACTTTCCGTGTCCCAGTTGTGACTCTTTTTTTAAAGCTTCAGGCAGATTTTTAGCTGATAGGTTTTTGGAGTTTTTGATTTTTGTTATTAAGGAGTTGCCCATGAATTTCCAGATTGCCATTTCGTACAGCTTAATACCTCTTTCCAGAGCATTACGTCTGATCTTCATTTCTTTGTACGAATATTCCAGTGGTGTTCTGCCTGATATTTTGCGTATTTCTAGCAGAATGTCTCTGCCTTTAATCATTTTGTGAACAGTGTATGGACTCAGCAGGTTGAAGTTTATTTTATCAAGCAGGTTTGAGTCTGTACGTCTGTCTCGCTTAGGCCATTTTTTAGAGTCTCGGATAGTCCCTACACTTTTAAGGTTTATTGCCGGAGCAAGAATTGTTTCGTCATTGCTCTCAATTATATATGAGAAAGGGAAGTCCGAAGTGTCGGAATGTTTGTAGTGTCTCCCCATAACCAAAGAGAATGCCCCTACCCGCGATGGCCACAGTATGTATGAGTCGCTTGTGGTTTTTGCTCCTCGTTCAACTATTCCCTGATGTACAGGTCCAAGTTTGTAAAGATGGTTACTTTGGTTTGAACCAGAACCTGCATTAAGAAAAGAATACATTCCGGCTATAAGGAGAGTTGATTTGTGATGTGTTACGGTATACGGACCGGCAAAAATAGAACAGGCTTCTCCGTGAAATCCCTGACAGTTTGCAAAAAAGAGAGAGTCTTCAGCCGAGTAGTGTTTGTCGAGTACGCAGCCTTGACCGATAAAGCATTTTGATACAAGTGTTGCATCGGTTATTTTTGAACCTGAGCTTACAATGAAGTCTTCCATGATGACCCCTTCACCAATTGTAACGGGTGCTTCAGGATTACTGTTGATGCTTCCGTTTTCGAGTTTTTTTGCTCCGTCGATTCTTGTTGCGGGGCCTATTTTTACATTACGAATGGTATTACAATTTATGATAGACGATTGAATTCCGATTGTACCACTACGGCTTTTCATTCTTTCTGCATAATCGATTACCATTTTGTTAAGAATGTTGATTAGTTTGGAGCGGTGTCTGTACAGAGACATTACATATGCAGTTTGGGCCGACAAGTGGTCGAAAATGGGAATTGCTCTGCCTCCTCCTTCATTTATTACATTTATAAAGATCCCGTTGCCAAAACTTGTATCTCCATCTACTGCCAGTGTGGTGATATTATGAATTACAGTATCACGACCTATATGGTAATTGGCTATATAACCTCTTACATTATGTATGAGTACATTGTCCTCTACAGTACAATTGTGGAGCCATGCATTGTAAATTCCGGTTTTGAACTTTATGCCGCCGAATAGAGTAACCTCTTTGGTGAATCGTCCGATTTTGATTGAACCGCTGAATTTTACATTAATAATATTATCAGGTATGAAATGTTGGGTTACTTTTATCAGGTTCCAGTCTTCGGCAGTGCAGCCGTTCATTGTCAAAGTTCCAATCTCATTGTCTGTGATATCTCTGTACATATCGGTTTTGTTTGCAATTTGAGTTCAAATATATGTCATTAATATATTTTAATGCAAGTTTTAAACATAACAATATGGTTACGTTATGTCTTAAAAACATGACAAAGGATATGGAAAGGCCAGAAAATCA
Source organism: Chlorobiota bacterium (assembly GCA_013153405.1). GTDB lineage: Bacteria > Bacteroidota > Bacteroidia > Bacteroidales > Marinilabiliaceae > JAADEM01. The sequence continues at coordinate 16,714 of JAADEM010000148.1, read as the reverse complement.
AAGGTAAATAAAAGATAAAAACACTACATGAGAGGTGTCTGTTTTTTATGAGAACATAACATGGGAGGTTAGGGGTTGTTGTGCGGTATGTGTTTGGGATATGAGTGGATTTAAAAATTGTTGAAGTATGTTTTTAAAGATATGCTACGGCTAAGGTTTAGTTTTTTTCTTAACCTGACTCTGGCTACTTCAACGCTTTTGGGGGATATATTTAAAAGGCCCGCAATTTCTTTCGATGAAAGACTGAGTTTCAGGAAAGTACAGAGTTTTATATCATTCGCGGTAAGTCCCGGGTGTTTTGTTTTTATGTTTTCAAAGAATCCCGGATGTAAGTTTTCGAACTGGTGACGGAAAAGCTCCCAGTCGATGTCTGAAGTGTTGCTTTGCGAAATTTTAGCAAGCATATCATCTATCTTTTTTTGTCTGTACTTTGTGTTTAAGCTGTCTAGTTTTGAAATGTTCTTTTCCAGATATCGTATCAGCTCGTTTTTTTGGGATAACAAAAGCAGGTATGATGATACTTCACGTTCCTGTTCTTCAAGTTTACCCGACAATCGCTGCTTTACCCCTGTATCAAATTTTCTTTTTTCAGAGAGTTGTTTAATGTGTCCTAGTGCATCTTTGAGTTTGGTGATGTCACGCACCGATGCTCTTATCCCCAGATATTTTCCGTATTTGTCATGTACAGCCCTGCAGTTTATTTCACACCATCTTGTCTGGCGGCTCCTGGTTGTTATTCTGAATTGATGTGTTTGTCGTATTATCGATAAGGATAATACATCTTTTAAATAAATATTGAATGATTTTCTGTCTTCAGGGTAAATAAGCAATTCGCTGAAAGATGATTCGTCAGCAATTTGTTTGGGAGAGTATCCGGTTATGTCCATACTGCTTGGTGAACAGTATTTCAGTTTTCCTTCCGGAGAGAACCATAATTCCCAGTCGTTGGAGAAGTCGGCAATGTTTTTATAAAATTCCTTTTTTTCTTCCGCTTCTTTTTTCTCGAGTTCAAGCTCCCTGACAATTTTGTCAAGATCGGCAAGCTTGTGTCTGAGTTCTGTTATAACTTTATCTTGTTTCGTATTTTCGTCAAGTGTTGTCAAGCTGATAGTTCGATTTTAATTAACTGCTCTTTATGTAAAGGTATAAAAAATCCGTTTCTCTAATTAAAGAGAAACGGATAAAAACATAGAGTTTTAATGTGCTATTTATTGTAATTCTTAATTTTCTATCATTTTCTGTAGCTTTTTTCTGCCGAAGAAAATACGGCTTTTTACCGTGCCTATAGGCATGTCAAGTTTTTCGGCAATCTCTTTGTACTTAAAACCTTCCATGTGCATTTTTAAAGGTGTTTTAAAGTCTTCGTGAAGGGTTTTCATAAATGAGTTTATTTCACCTGCAGAGTGAAATGCTTCAGGAGTGTCATACGTTGAATGCATGTTTGCGAGATAATTCATTTCATCTACAAGCATGGGAGTTTGTTGCATCTTGTATTTTCTGCGATAATTGTTGATGAATGAATTTCGCATTATTGTATGTATCCATGCACTGAAATTAGTGTTTAATACGTACTTGTCTTTCGAAGATAACGCACGATAGTTAGTTTCTTGTACCAGGTCGTTAGCGTCTTCTTCATTAGTTGTCAGCGAAAGGGCATAGTTGTACATCTTTGGCTGAAGCCCTAACAGGCGATGATTGAATTGTTCTGCGGTCATAATTACAATATTTATATTATTATTAAATTATGTTTGTTTAATTCTTTTGTCAAGTGTTTTAATGTTAAAACTCTGTTTGTGTTTTTCTAAATGGTTGAACAATAAAAAGAAAACAACCAAGTAAAAAAGTAAAGATATACCTAAATGACAAAACAAAGTTGAACAAAAAATCCTAAATGACCAAATAATTCGGTAAAAAAATACCTAAAAGTTATTTAAAAGGATTATAAATAACAGTAATTCAGTAAGAAAATGATGAACATTTTTTACTTAGAAATGTTCATCATTTCGGACATGTATTTAAAAATACCTTAAAATAGGTAATGAAAATTTAAAAAAATACCTTATCTTCATAAGGCATAAAATGAAAATTAAAAAGTAAGTTGATGATAAGTCGGATATTTAAGTTTTATGTAGACGGTTTCAAAAATATGGCTTCCTGGGGACGTACGTTATGGTTGATAATTTTATTGAAACTGTTTATTCTGTTTTTCATTTTTAAGTTAATATTTTTTAGCGATACTTTAGAAACCCGTTATGATACCGATGGGGAGAGAGCCGAGCACGTAATTAATGCGATTACAAAATAGATTTACAACCAAATTTTTAAACTATGGTAGAAAACGTCGATTTAAGTTTAGTTGACTGGTCGAGGGCTCAATTTGCCCTTACGGCCATGTTCCACTGGATCTTTGTCCCTCTGACACTGGGTTTGGGGTATATTGTCGCTTTTATGGAGACAATATACGTAAAGACAGGAGATCCGGAGTGGAAACGTATCACAAAATTCTGGATGAACCTTTTTGGTATCAACTTCGCAATAGGAGTTGCCACAGGTATTATCCTTGAGTTTCAGTTCGGGACCAACTGGTCAAATTACTCATGGTTTGTAGGTGATATTTTCGGAGCACCTCTTGCCATTGAAGGGATAATGGCTTTCTTTATGGAAAGTACATTTATTGCTGTTATGTTCTTCGGATGGGACAAAGTGAGTAAAAAGTTCCACCTGACATCTTCGTGGCTTACGGCCATCGGTGCTAATTTGTCGGCATTGTGGATTCTTGTTGCCAATGCCTGGATGCAGAATCCGGTAGGTATGAAATTTAATCCGGATAGTGCCCGTAATGAAATGGTAAATTTCTGGGATGTTTTGTTTTCACCTACAGCAGTAAACAAATTTCTGCATACTACAACATCGGGTTTTGTTCTTGCTTCAATGTTTGTTGTCGGAATAAGTGCATGGTTTCTGTTACATAAAAGAAACCAGTTGTTTGCCAAAAAAAGTATTATTGTCGGTTCTGTTTTCGGGTTTATTGCGACAATAATGGTGATATTTACAGGAGATGGTGCTGCTAAGGATATTGCCAAGCATCAGCCGATGAAGCTTGCTGCAATGGAAGGTCTTTATCAGGGAGAAGAGGGTGCACCTTTGATGATTTACGGTTTTTTGAGCGGATCGGACGAAGAGCGTCTTAAAGACCCCAGAGAAGATAACTTTATTGTTAATATTCCGGTTCCCGGTATGTTATCATTTCTTGCAAACGGTGATTTCGGTTCATATGTGCCCGGAATTCGGGATATGCTTTATGGAAATGAAAAGCATGGCATCTTATCTTTTGAAGAAAGAATAAAAAGAGGTTATATAGCTCAACAGACCTTGAAGGAACTTAAAGAAGCAGAGAAGAATGACGATTTAGCCAGATATGAAAGGTTGAAATTGAAATTTGAAGATAAGGAGTGGCTCGATACATTTATGAAATATTTTGGATATGGAACTTATTTTGACGCCGATCCTCAGAAACTTGAGGCTAATGTCTTGGAACTTGTTCCGCCTGTAACCATAGCATTTCATGCATTTCATATTATGGTAGGACTGGGAACACTGTTTTTGTTGGTTTTTGCATTACTTTTTTATTATACAATAAAAAATAAGATAGAGAATGTGAAATGGTTGCTGCTGGTGGCTCTTTGGTCAATTCCACTTGTTTATCTTGCCCAGCAAACGGGCTGGCTTGTTGCTGAAGTAGGCCGTCAGCCATGGGTTATTCAGGATATGATGAATACACGTATGGCCGTTTCTCAAATTGAGACAAGTTCGGTACAGATTACATTCTGGTTGTTTGCCATTACTTTTGTGGGGTTGGCAATTGCTGAGGCAAAAATTATGTTGACTCAAATTAAAAAAGGACCTAAAGAAGGAGGACAATAATATGTTTGAATCATTATCACAATTAGCGTTACAGGAATATTGGTGGGTACTGGTATCCATCCTTGGAGCCGTTTTGGTTTTCCTTCTGTTTGTTCAGGGCGGACAAACGATGATCTCCTGCCTGGGTAAAACAGATATAGAACGTACAATGATAGTAAACTCTCTTGGTCGGAAATGGGAGTTCACATTTACAACACTGGTAACCTTTGGTGGGGCATTCTTTGCATCTTTCCCGTTATTTTACAGTACAAGTTTCGGAGGAGCATACTGGGTTTGGATGATAATTCTTTTTGCGTTTATCATTCAGGCTGTATCTTATGAGTATCGTACCCGTCCGAATAACTTTTTTGGGGAGAGAACTTATGAGAAGTTTCTTTTTGTAAATGGTCTTATTGGTACCATTTTCTTAGGAACTGCAGTGGCAACATTCTTTTCAGGTTCAGAGTTTTCAGTGAATGAAATGAATCAGTCACAATGGGAACTCCCTACGCACGGACTTGAAGCTGCTCTTAATTTCTTTAATCTGTCGCTTGGCCTTGCAGTATTTTTCTTATCACGGGTACTGGCTTTATTGTATTTTATGAATAATATAAATGATGATGCAATAGTGGAAAGAGCCAGGAAACGACTTGTTATAAATGCCGGTGCGTTTTTGGTGTTTTTCCTCACATTTGTTGTGTGGCTGATGCTTCGTGACGGATTTGCCGTTAATCCTGAAACCAAGGAGGTTTATATGGAGCCCTATAAATATTTTAATAATCTTATAGGGATGCCTGTTGTTTTGATAATGTTCCTGGCAGGTGTTGTAATGGTACTTTGGGGTATTTTTATCGGAATTAAAAGTGCAAGCCCCAATGGAATCTGGTTTGCAGGCTTAGGAACTGTCAGTACTGTTCTGGCACTGTTCTTCCTTGCAGGATTTCATAATACCGCTTTTTATCCGTCTACATATGATCTTCAAAGCTCTCTAACAATTGAAAATGCATCATCGAGTCACTATACTCTTACTGCAATGAGTTATGTTTCTCTGATGATACCGTTTGTTATAGCATACATCTGGTATGCATGGAAAGCAATTAATGTTAAACCTATCGACAAGGAAGAAATGTCAGCTGATGACAAGGATGGCCATGTCTACTAAAATATTTATGCTATGTATTTAAGTGAAATATTATTACTTATGACATATCCCCTGACAATAATTATCAGCTGGTATGCTGTTAAGTGGGGAGTTAAGAAGTTTGAAGAAAATGTAAGTGAGTAAGTTAAATTGAAAATAAAAAAGAGAGTCGTTTGGCTCTCTTTTTTATATCTGTTTTTTGTGATTTGTAATATTCTCAGCTGTTTTAAATCTGATATCAAGTTCATTTATGGACGATTAATTCAGGTTTAATTTTTTTTTGTTAAATTAGTTTCCTTTAAAGCCGTTAAGTCAGATCTGGAGAACAATGTATTGTTGCTGTTTATGATATTAAAATACGTGTAAAGAGTAGTAGAAAAACAGGAATGACAGATTTAAAAATGACTTTTGTGTCATTAACGTAAGAAAACTTTTAATTCGTAAAAAACAAACCATAACCGGAATTTTGGGAAAGAACTTTTTTCTTGTTTGTTCGTATTTTAATTAAATACAGACCTGAGAAACGATAGATAGAATGTTATAAAAAATAATATGTTTTTACACTTGTTATTTAGTAGTAATAAAAATATAAAAGCAATAAAAACCATAAGAATAGTGTTTTTATTGCTTATTTTATTTTTTCCAGGCATTGTTTCGTGGTCTGTAAATAAGCCATTTAGATTTGTAAATCCTGAATTAAAGTTACCTGAAGCTAATATTTATGACATTACAGAAGACTATAAAGGATTTATATGGATTGCAACGCAAAACGGATTGTGCCGATATGATGGGAATGAAGTAATTACATATATCCATAAGTTTAAAGATTCTACAACAATCAGTAGTAATTTTATAAATTTTGTTTACGAATCAAGGGACAGTGTTTTGTTCATTGGTACGATGAACGGACTAAATATTTATGACAGGGATAACAATTCATTTATACGAGTCTTAACCGGAATTAAGAATCCTAACTATAATGTAATAACAGATATTGATGAGGATAATTATGGAAATTTCTGGATTGCAACCAGAGGAGGGGTGTTTGCCTGGAACAGAAAAGAGAATAAAATTGTTACGTTTAAATGTAAATCGACTAATCACCGCAGAAATGTTGCAAACAGGCTACGCTCTGTTCTGGTATTAAATAACGGGGACGTAATTGCCGGTAATTCAACAGGAGAACTCTATTCTTTTAATGTTTCTGATACAACTTGTGATAGATTAACGTTTGATGACGGTACTGAAACATCGTATAGATTTGGGCCCATAAGAAGACTTTATAAAACATCGGATGGAATGATATGGGTGGGTACTGAAAATTCAGGACTCGTTAGGATAAGTAAAATTAAAAACGGACATATTTGGTTCAGGCATTATATGGCAGATGCCAGAGAGGGATATTTAAGCGGAAATACTATTTTTTCATTTTGTGAACTGGACAGTAACAGGCTGTTGATAGGAACAGAGAATTACGGCCTTAATATTTATGACAAGCGCAGTGACAGGTTCACGGTTTATACAGCAGATAATAAAGTTGAAAATTCAATTTCTGGCAATTCAATCTGGAGCATATATAAAGATCGTTCGGGTAATATATGGTTAGGTATATTCGACTCAGGTATCAATATTGTATTTTCTTCATCACTTAAAATAAAAGATTATAAAAATAATATTTGTAATCCTAATTCTCCTTCTTATGGTTCGGTTATGTCTATTGTAGAAGATGAGATTGGAAACATGTGGGTAGGATATGATGGTTATGGCCTGGATTACTGGGACAGAAAGGAAAATGTTTTTCATCATTACCGTAATTCAGAATCAAGATATGCCTGGCTGCTGAGTGATGTGCCTATTTGTCTTATGTCGGCAAATAATGGTGATATATGGGCTTCTTTTTATGGGGGCGGAGTATCTGTAATTAACAGGAAAGATGGAGCAGGAAAGAGATTTGTGAAAAAAGACGGCAACAGTTGGTTGCATGTTATGGATATGGTTCAGGATGAAAATGGTAATATTTATTTTGGAACTATGGGGGGAGGGCTTAAAATTTATAATCCTGAAACCGATAAACTGACAGTCTTTAAAAAGATAGGTCAAAAAGCAAAACAAGGTATAAGTAATAATTTTATTAATAAGCTTTTTCTTGACAGGAAAGGTAATTTATGGATAGGATTTGTTGGTAATGGTTTAGATAAGATGTATAGAGACTCAACAGGTAATTTTGTTTTTAAAAATTATCATTTTGAGGATGAGGATAGTTTTCCTCTGATCGACAATAGAATCTACTCCATAACTGAAGATAAATCGGGAAAATTGTGGATAGGAACAAATTATGGCCTGAACAAGCTGAATCCTGTTAATGGTAAAGTTACACAATATCTTAACGGAAAAAGCCTTATGGCAAACGTTGTTGTTGGAATTATTGAGGATGATAAGGGAAGATTGTGGATAAGTACTTACGATGGATTGAGTATGTTTAATCCTGAAACTGAAAAATTTGTATCATATTCAGAAAAGGGACGCTTAAGCTCCCAAAAATTCACTAAAAGAGGAGCATCCTACAAAAGTAGTAAAGGAGAATTGTTGTTTGGGGGTAAAAATGGTTTTATAAGCTTTTACCCTGATAGTATAAAACGTAATGTGGAGAAATTGAATCTGTATTTTACTGATTTTTTATTGTTTAATAAACCCGTAAAAATTGGCACCCCAGACTCACCTCTCAATAAATTTATAACTGAGGCAGAGAAGATAACACTGAAGCCCGGACAGACAGTGTTTACTATTAAATATGTTGCCGTAAATTTTAAAAACCCTGAAAAAGTTCAGTATGCGTACTACATGGATGGATTTGAAGATAAGTGGAATTATGTAGGAAATAAAAGAGAAGCAACATATACAAATCTTGATCCCGGAAGCTATACGTTTAAAGTAAAATGTAAAAATACAGCCGGAATATGGAGTAAGAAACCGACTACAATTAAGGTGGTAGTATTACCTCCCTGGTGGAAGACAAAAACATTTTATCTTATGATTACCTTGGTGGTATTTATTATTCTTGTTACAATTCATAATTACAGAATACGTTTTATTGCCAGGAAAAAGAGAATTCTTGAAAGATTGGTGAAAGAAAGGACCAGGGAGCTTAAAGAGGCTAATGAATATCTTGAAAAAAGAAGTGAAGAAATATTGCAACAAAAAGAGGAGCTGAATACTCAGGCCGATAATCTTTCAATCATTAATGCCGAACTTGAAGAGAAAACAGAAGAACTTATCGTATATCAAACCCGCCTTGAGGAACTTGTAAGAGAGAGAACTGCAGAGCTTGAGAGAGCAAAAGAAAAAGCAGAGGAGTCGGAACGTCTGAAATCCTCGTTTCTGGCTAACATGTCGCATGAAATACGCACTCCGATGAATGCAATTGTCGGATTTTCTCAACTCCTTAAAACAGAAAACTTGGATGACGAGTCAAAGAATCTTTTTATTTCCCAGATTAATTCAAATACAGAAACCCTGCTTACTCTTATTGATGATATTCTTGATCTTTCGCGAATTGAATCCGGACAGCTTATTATTATTAAGGAAGAATTTTATTTGAATGAACTGTTAGAGGAAGTTATGGCCGGTGCAAAAGTGTCAAAGATTAATGATAAAATAGAGTTGCGACTTGTTAATACTGCTGAGGAACAAAATCTGAAACTGTTTTCAGACAGAACACGCATTAAGCAAATTTTAAGTAATCTGATTAATAATGCTTGTAAATTTACTGATGAAGGATTTGTTGAACTCCGGTTCGAGACTGATCAAAAAAATATAAAATTTATTGTTAAGGATACTGGTATAGGGATACCTGAAAGTAAGCTGAATGAAATATTTGATCGTTTCAGGGTCGTAAGCAAGAAAAGTGAACGGATATATGGAGGTGCAGGACTGGGGCTGGCTATCTCAAAGAAACTGGCACATTTGTTAGGAGGAACAATTGAAGTTAGCTCTGTTGTAAATGAGGGCTCTGTTTTTATTTTAATTCTGCCTTACGATATCGTGGTTTGATAAGTTAATTATTGATAGTCCGGTTTATTAGTGTGTTAGTGATGTTCGTATTTTGTAATAATTGATATACAAAACTCTGACTAAGCGGTGGAGTTTGTTTCAGTATCATAAGATCTATGCGTTAGAACCTGGATTAAATAGACTGATGAAATCTATGACAATAATATGCTTGTTTTCCGAACAGATAGTTATATTTGGAGCCGGATTATTAATAAATTCCTTTGGGGAACTCAAAAATATATTTTAATGAGAAAGAACAATCTGGTCGTTGCCATACTGGCATTCTTCGTTTCCTGCACTTCATCGGAAACACTGAAGGAAAAGGCATTGAAAATACAAAATGAGATTGTTACAGTTGATACACACTGTGATACTCCGATGCAGTTTACCGATAAATCGTTCGATATCGGTGAGGAGCATAAAGCGCCCGATAGCAGGGTAGACCTGCCAAGGATGAAAAAAGGAGGACTGGATGCCATCTTTTTTGCAGTGTTTACTTCACAGGGGAAGCGTGACGAAGAAAACGACAAAAAGGTTTATGCACTTGCAAACAGAATCCTTGACTCCATTTACACAGAGGTAGATAGAAACAAAGATATTACAGGACTTGCTTTTACCTCCGATGATGTTGTAAAGCTGAAAAAACAGGGTAAGCGTGCGATCTACATAGGTATGGAAAACGGTTATCCTGTTGGAACTGATATTTCAAGAGTGCAATACTTTTACGACAGGGGAGTGCGTTACATCACTCTTTGTCACTCTACAAACAATGATATCTGCGATTCATCAACCGATAAAAATGGTCCTGAGCATAACGGTTTGAGCGATTTTGGCCGTGAGGTGGTGAAAAAGATGAACGAATTGGGAATGATTATCGATGTTTCTCATATGTCGGATAAGTCGTTTTACGATGTGATTGAGCTTAGTGATGCACCTGTTATCGCCTCGCATTCGAGTGTGCGTGCCATTTGCGATCATCCCCGCAATATGACCGATGATATGATAAAAAAACTGGCGGAAAAAGGAGGTGTTATCCAGATATGTCTTTTGGGTAATTATATAAAAAACGCGGATACAACATCGATGAATTACATCAAGAAAAAGGAGCTTAAGGAAAAGTATAACGGATACGAGTTTAAAAACGATGCCGAGCGTGACAGTGCCTGGGCAGAGTATCGCAGGATAAACAAACAGTATCCTCCCGTTTTACCAACCATTGCCGATGCTGTTGATCATATCGACCATGTGGTGAAGCTGGTGGGTATCGATTATGTTGGTATAGGAAGTGATTTTGACGGCGGCGGCGGACTGGCCGATTGCCGGGATGTTTCCGATTATCCAAAGATCACTGAAGAACTATTACGCAGAGGTTATACCGAAGAGGAGATAGCTAAGATATGGGGAGGTAATTTCCTGCGCGTTTTTAAAGAAATAGAGAAACGCAAAAAAAAGTAGCAGTGATACGATGACTGGTAGTCATCGTATCACTTTGATAATATCCTGCAATGCGGGATTTGTATTGTCACTGTTCCAGACAGCTTTCAGTGTTGTGCGCTGAGGTATATCTTTCAGCTCGATGAACTTTACTTTCATGTCATATCCGAGCTTTAGTGATGTCGGGATTATCGATACTCCGAAATTATTTTCCACAAGACGGAAGATGGATGCCGCATTTACTGTGTAGTGGGATACGATAGGCGCAAAGCCGAAACCATCGAATATCTGCATTACCTTTTCGTAGTACGACTGACTGTAAGAGGAGTCGAACAGGATGAACGGTTCATCCTTCAGCTGGGCAAGACTTTTGAAATTTGATTCACTGATGCTGTGGTTTTCGGGAAGCACAAGCGAGAAGGTATCCTCGAACAGAGGATGTATCTCCAATCCGCGCGGAACCCTTTCAACCCTAACAAAACCGATGTCGATCTCTTCGTTCATCAAAGCGTGAAGCTGCAGGTTGTTCTCCATCTCATTGAGCGAAAATGTTACATTGGGATGTTTTTCGCTAAAACGTAGCAGTAGTTCCGGTATTATCTTCTGCATTGCCGAGCCCACATATCCGAGCCGCAGCTCTCCGTTGATGCCGTCGTTTATCAGCTTGGCATAGCTGATGATACGGTCAAGATTGTTGAGGTTGCGCGTCAGCTCTTTTTGCAGATATTCACCGGCTTTAGTAAGAGTAACTTTCCGGTTGTGCCGCTCAAAGAGTGTTATTCCGAGATCTTCTTCCATTTGCCGTATCTGCCGGCTAAGCCCCGGTTGGGAGATATACAAACGTTCGGCAGCTTTTCTGAAGTGCAGGTCTTCTGCCACTGCCAGAAAATATTTCAGATGTCGCAACTCTAATTGATAACTCATAGTTATTAATGAATGATTAAAATAGTCTTGAAAGTTATCAAAAGTAGTGATAAGTTTGCAGAAAAGAAAAATGATGATTTGAGGAATTGAAAAGCATTACAATTACTCAGTTACTCAAATCCTCAATTACTTAAAAAACTATCGCCATGACATTCAAAGAACAGATTTTACAGGGAATACCTTCGGAGTTGCCGGAGCTTAAGCCGATACCGGAAAATGCCAACAGGGCACCGAAGAGAAAAGACATACTTACAAAAGAGGAGAAGCAGCTCGCGTTGAAAAATGCATTGCGCTATTTCCCGAAAGAGTGGCACAAGCAGCTTGCGCCTGAATTTGCCGAAGAGTTGAAAAAGTACGGACGCATTTACATGTATCGTTTTCGTCCCGATTACGAAATGTATGCCCGTCCCGTGGAGGAGTATCCTGCAAAGTCGAAGCAGGCGGCTGCTATTATGCTGATGATTCAGAACAACCTTGACCCTGCCGTTGCACAGCATCCGTACGAACTTATCACATACGGAGGGAATGGCTCTGTTTTTATGAACTGGGCTCAGTACCTGCTTACTATGAAATATCTGGCAACAATGACCGACGAGCAGACTCTTGTGATGTATTCGGGCCATCCCATGGGCTTGTTCCCGTCGCACAAGGATGCACCGCGTGTGGTTGTTACCAACGGAATGGTGATACCGAATTACTCAAGTCAGGATGACTGGGAGCGTTTCAATGCACTTGGGGTTTCACAATACGGTCAGATGACTGCCGGCTCGTATATGTACATCGGCCCTCAGGGTATCGTTCATGGAACAACCATCACAGTGATGAATGCTGCACGCAAGGTTGCGAAGCTGGGAGAGGACCCGTTCCGCGGAAAACTGTTTGTTTCGTCAGGACTTGGTGGAATGTCGGGAGCTCAGCCGAAAGCCGGAGACATCACCGGAGTTATTTCGGTTGTGGCCGAGGTGAATCCGGCTGCTGCTCACAAGCGTCACGATCAGGGCTGGGTTGATGAACTGATAGACGATATGGATACCCTCATAGAAAGGGTGAAAAAGGCAAAAGCAGATAAAGAGGTTGTTTCCATAGCTTACCTTGGCAATGTAGTTGATGTTTGGGAAAAATTTGATGAGGCAGGTATCTTCATTGATCTTGGTTCTGACCAGACATCGCTTCACAATCCCTGGTCAGGCGGTTACTATCCTGTATCGCTGACTTTTGAAGAGGCAAATGAGATGATGGCAAATGATCCTGAGCGTTTCAAGGAAGAAGTGAGGGCTTCGCTGCGTCGTCAGGCGGCTGCTATAAACAATCATACAGCTAAAGGAACATACTTCTTCGATTATGGAAATGCATTCCTGCTTGAGGCATCACGTGCCGGAGCCGACATTATGGACGAGAACGGAAAGGATTTCAGATACAAGTCGTACGTCCAAGATATTATGGGACCAATGTTCTTCGATTACGGTTTCGGACCGTTCCGCTGGGTTTGTGCATCTGGCGACCCGAAAGACCTTGAACTTACAGATAAGATTGCATCCGACGTTCTCGAAGAGCTGATGAATGAATCGCCCGATCCTATCAAGAGCCAGATGGCTGATAATATCCAATGGATTAAAGGTGCTCAGGAGAACCGTCTTGTCGTGGGTTCACAGGCACGAATCCTTTATGCCGATGCAGAAGGTCGAATCCGCATTGCCGAGGCATTCAATAAAGCCATCAGGGAAGGAAAACTGTCAGGTCCGGTTGTTCTTGGCCGTGACCACCACGATGTGTCGGGAACAGACTCTCCTTACCGTGAAACCTCAAACATATACGATGGCTCCCGCTTCACTGCCGATATGGCTATCCAGAATGTTATCGGTGACAGTTTCCGCGGAGCTACCTGGGTTAGTATTCACAACGGCGGCGGTGTCGGCTGGGGCGAAGTGATAAACGGCGGCTTCGGAATGGTACTTGATGGTAGTGACGATGCCGACCGCAGACTGCGTTCAATGTTGTTCTGGGATGTAAACAACGGAATATCGCGCCGTTCATGGGCAAGGAATGAAGGTGCTATGTTTGCCATTGAAAGGGCAATGGAGCGTGAACCGTTGCTGAAGGTTACCGTTCCTCAGATACCTGATGATGAGGTGCTGGATGTTTTCTAGTGTGGTGCCCTCACCCCCTCTATGGAGCCGTCTAAAAAGTAAGTTTTCTCGCAAAGGCGCAAAGATACAAAGAAGAAACTATATTGTAAATCAAATATTTAACTTCGCGATCGTAGCGCCTTTGCGTGAGATCTCTATCTATCTTATTCTTTTTAGACAGCCCCAAGATCAGTCAATGCATAAGTAAACATAAACTCTTAAAGGGGGAGAGGTGACCAAAGCTTTGCCCTTGGTTATTTTTATTGAACACCTAACGGTGTTCTGGTAGGTAAGTAATAAATCCTATTTAACTTTTGAATTCTGACTATGGAAGGGTCAAACAAAAATAACCGCAGGAGAATCCTGAAGAAACCGAAGTACAACTAAACCTGAACCCAGATATGGGTTCAACAGCCGTATCTGTGTAGGTTTTTACCTGAAAGTCAGAACTTAATTCTTTTACTCAAACTATGTCTATGTTCAAACACCTTACACCTGTAAGTGGTGACATCTTCTATCGCCGTAACGATCCTTACGATGTGCGGCTCGGTGATGTTGCTTACCGTAACCGGGATAAGTATGATGAGGCAAATGTTGTTGTGCTGGGTTGTCCCCAGGATATTGGTGTTGTCCGTAACAAAGGAAGGGCAGGTGCAGCCGGCGGCCCGGATGCCATAAGGAAAGAGCTTTACAAATATCCTGTAAGTAAGGATCACGAATACCTTAAGCTTGTTGATTTAGGGAATATCGATGTCAGGGGAGAGTTAGAGGATATTCATTCACGGCTGTATGATGTTGTGAGCCGGATACTGAAAGACGGTAAAAAGATTGTCATCCTTGGCGGTGGCAATGACATATCATATCCCGATTGTTGTGCCATGGCAGGTGTTTCGGAAAAAACACTTGTGTTCAATATAGACCGTCATTTGGATGTAAGAGCAGACAAAGAACGGAACAGCGGAACTCCGTACCGGCAATTGCTTGAGGAGTGCATTGAGCCGGATAGGTTTTATGAGGTGGGTATAAACACTTTTGCCAATTCACAGGGCTACATAGATTATGTGGAGGGTAAAGGAGCTAATATTTATTTGCTTGGAGAAATCCGCGAAAAGGGTGTCAGAAAAACATTGGAGCAGGTTGTGAAAAACTCAGACTCCGATGCTATTTTCTGGGGTTTCGATATGGATGTGGTTAGAGCAGCAGAAGCTCCGGGAGTCAGCAGTCCGGGGCCTATGGGTTTCACTGCCGTTGAAGTGTGCGAAGTTGCCGATGTGGCAGCAATGGATCCGCGTACAAGAATTATAGAGATAACCGAAGTGAATCCGAGATACGACATTAATGACCTGACAAGCAAACTGGCGGCAAATGTGATAATGAGAGCGCTGGCAAATCTTAGTGATTAATGTTTAATGGTAAGTGGTAACCACGGATGGCACGGATTTACACAGATTGTAGTATATCACCGAAAGGTTTTAAAGTGCTGTATTTTGAAACGGCAATGAATACAGGCAATTGTCAGGCATGGCAGTTCCCCTTTAATTCTACTTTTCCATCTCTTGTTGAACCCTCACTTTAAGAGAGAGCATGCGGTTCTTATTCCCGTATAACCAGATTTCATTATCGGATATTTTCATTGTAACCTGATCGAGAAAGAAGGAAGCGATAAAACGATTTGTTTTTGAACGGTATTGGAATTTTATTTTTTCGTTGCTTTCTTCCGTTTTTACAAATCCCATTTTAGACAGAACCCAGATGATAGTATTTTTAACAATAGCGGTATTGCTATAATCCGATATTTTCAAGACTGAGTTTTTGTTGAAATGTAAAATGAAAAATATTGTTAACAGAGCAAAAAATGAGGAGGTGATAATATTTTCAAGATCAAAGTGCAATCCGAAATAAAAGATCAGTAGAAAAACGATCAATAAAAGGAAATAAAACAGGAGAGTAATAATGACCTCTCTGGTTTTGTATTTTAATGTTGTTATCTCGTATTTCATTTAAACAAATATTTGTTGGTTAGGTCTGCTTCCGAAAACATAAAGTTAAAGAAAATATTTAACCAATATTTAACATCGAATGCTTGATATTGGTTTTATTGTTTGGTAACTTAAATTCTTAAAATTAAAAATGACAGATGTATTTTTTTTCAATTACCAGCCACGAAGAGGTGTCTCCGGCTGTACGGAGGATAATTTCCGAGCAATATGATCTGATAATAGAATCCTGTAATAGCTATGGCGATATCAATAAATCAGTTCATGATATCAGGAAAGCTTCAAAAAGGGTCAGGGCTTTGCTTCGAATGATAAAACCGGATATTCATCCTGAGGTATATACCCGGGAAAAAGGTTTTATGAGAGAAATATCACATAAATTGTCTGTTGCCAGAAATTTTCATGTTTTTGAGGAAGAATTCAATGATATCGTTTCTGCCGGAATTGTACATCTTAATGATGATACAAAAAACTCATTAAAACAACATTTGAAAGAAAAAAAAGAAGATGCTTTTGAAATCATTACCGGCGTTGATATGTTTGATATCATAAGTAAAAAAACAGAAGAGGCAAAGCAGAGAATTGCAAAGACGGATTTGTCATTGCTTGGGCCTCATACAGTTTATAAAGGTATTGGGAAAGTGTTTTCATGGGGGCAAAAACAGATGATGCATTCACAGCAGTTACCTACGGACGAGAATCTGCATGAAATGAGAAAGAGGATAAAAACACTGATGTATCTTGTTAAGCTGATCAGGGATGTTTCTCCCCAGTTTTTTAACGGATATTTCAAAGGTCTGAAGGCGGCATCTCTTGCTCTTGGTGATGACCACAATATGGCAGAATTGTCAGATTATATTGATTCTTTGGATGAGAGTATTATTTCAGCAGAGGATAAGTCAATATTGAAAAGCTATATTGATATGCAGCGTCAGCAGATACAGCTTGATGTGTGGCCAGAGATTGCAAAATTGTATACAGGACAGGCCGGTGAGTTTTCAAAAAGAGTTAAAGCATACTGGCTGCTTGGCAGGCAGGGATAATAACAAGAGGATGTCCAAAAAGTCGTCATTCCGAGAATTCACCCCAAATTTTGGGGCATAATGAGTAAATGACGGAACATCAGCGTCATCGCGATG
>JAADEM010000123.1 GCA_013153405.1 Chlorobiota bacterium | reverse complement strand
CAATAAACAGGACTATGAGCGGTCTGTAAGACCGAGCGATTAGTCCCGTGTTGAACTAAATCCGTGGGGAGGGAGTTATGTGATTTACGGCGGTTTTGCAATGAGGCTTTGTGGTGTATGCCTATAATTTTGGACAAGAGGAGGCAGAAACTATTATTGAGAGGGGTATCTTCATTCAATTTTGTGCCAAACGACACGGTTTATTTCGTTGAAATTGTGTTTTTGTTAAGGTTATTTATAACATCTGTCAATCCATCTGTTTTACGTGGAGAATACTGCATTTTTTTATCCGTTTCCTGCGGTGAAAAATGTAATCTCTCCCTTCGATTTTCATAAAAACAACCAAACTCAAAAAAATACGAATCATAATTACAACCTGTCCTAACAATAAAATAAATAACAAATATGCCTATATTTGCTTTGAAAATGAAAGCACCGGAGTATGAAAAAGTTCTTATTTTTATTTTTTTTCTTAATTTTTAACATTGACGTATTTGCCCAGTTTGATCCGGGAAAGGACTATATGATAGAATCCAGAAGTTCCGGCCGTTTTTTGTATGGTAATGACAGCACCAGTCTTACTTTCGATCAGAAAAAAAGCAGCGAGCACCTCAATCTTTGGAAAATAATCAACATAGAGGACAACATTTTTTTCATAAAAAACTCAGGTGATAGTTTAATGTTGTCGGTAAATAACGGTGCGGAGTGGGCTGGTGCCGCATTAATTTGTGAAGCCCAGAATAATCTTGACCGACAAAAATGGATCATCACGGAAGAATATGGATTTTACCGGATAAAAAATAAAAAATCGGGGTTTGTGATAACAGTAGATAGCGATTATCCTGAAACCACTGATCCCAATCCCGACCTGAATTATGCGGCAATATATAAACATGTAGGGAATGCTGTTCAACGTGCCAATCGGAACCAAAAAAACCAGGAGTTTGAGATTGAACCGGTAATTTATACCCCGACTTTAAATCTGGCCGTTGCCCAGTTGGGATGGAAACCCGGTGATGACAAACAGGCCCTCATAGTTTCTTCCGAAGTACTGAACAACACCGGCTTTACCATAAAAGACAATGCCGGCAACGAAGTAATGACAGGAAACTTCAACCTGTTTCCCGCCGACCTTGATTACACATTCAGTCTTTATTATTATCTGGCTGACCTGACATCCATCACTCAACCCGGCAATTATATGCTATATACGTCATGGGACTCCATTTCTTTTATTGTAGCCGACGATATTTATCTTAACATCCCTTATGCCAAAGGGGGCACCATAAAGTTTAAAGAGATCTTTAACGGTTTCTGGAAATACAACAGTTTCTATCCGCAAGGGCAAACTTTGCTGGAAGCAACAGTAACACTGGACAGCCTTAACAAATCGAAATTTAATTTTTCCGGTAATGATTTTTATTTGCCGCCTTACGGATGGTTCGATGCACACTCACGCGATTCAAAACTTTCCCATTCAGCCAAAGTGGTCTCGGATATGGCTCAGGCATATTTTATAACAACTGATGCCGATAACCGTCTACAACTCTATAACAATCTGGAATTTGGGGTTAAGCATTTTTTATTGACCCAGAATGACGACGGCAGCTGGCCCGTAGGAAAAGTACGCGATGCTGATGCCTCTACATCCTACGATAACAGATATTATCACTGGGTTATAAATAAAGATGTGAACACAGCAGCCAGGTGTGTAAGAGCACTGGCAAGCACTTACAATGTCTTCAAAAACAGTGACCCTACGCTGGCAGCAGAGATCCTTGACAAAGCAAAAAAGGGATGGGAATTTGTTATCAACAACGAAGAGCTGGTTGATGAAAATGTAAAATTTCGCGGTTTTACAGTCGATATTTTAGCTGCTGCCATTGAGATGGCTTATGTTACAGGTGAGAGTCAGTATTTCGACAAGGCAGATGAAATGATCGACCAGTCGGAATACATAAGAGGCATTTTCAGAAAAAAGGATGGCAGCTGGCCTGCAGAAACAGGCAACCGTTTTACCGAGATGAATGAAGGATGTGCTTTTTTTGTTGCCAAATATTATAGTATCGCACGCACAAAGGTTATGAAACAAAAAGTTCGTGACCTTATGGAACAACTGACAAGCTATTGGAAATCTCTTGAAAGAACACCGCAGGATATCCCACGCGTTGTTATCAGCCGGCCTACGGCTTTCGGAAATGTATTAAATCTGATAGATTATGCATATATGATGCTTAGTGCAGCTGTTTATTTACACGATGAAGAAGCTTTTCAACTCAGCAAAAAAGCTTTTAATGTATTGACCGGACTGAATGCTTATTCCACTTCATACATTGTAGGGTTGGGCAATAAAACGCCTACCGTTAATTTCCTGAAACGTTCATTCGAAAATGGAATTGGTGCCGTGATACCGGGATTTACCAATACAGATGAGATGTTCCTGTTTCAGGACTTCACCTCTTACAAAAACACAGAAGGAGGAGTTACCGTTTCAGCTCCTGTTTTTTACATACTATCCGCTTTCGACCATTACACACCGGCTGAATCGCCTGTGGCTGGAGATCTGAAAATAAATGAAGTAAAAAGCGATACATCCTCCAATGCCACATCTTTCGTCGAAATATATAACAACTCCGACAAAAACATCAACCTGTCGGGAGTCATCCTGGAGATGTATGCACTCACCGGCAATACACCTGATCTGACACTTGCTCTTTCGGGAATATTAAGTCCGCACGGCTACTATGTAATTGCAACCGACAGCAGTGCATTTTATGGCCTTTACGAATTTGAACCCGATACCGTGATGAACGGTATGATAATCTCCGAAAATACCGGTGGTTTTAGTTTAATACATCAGTCAGATACCCTGGATTATTTTAATGATGTTCCCAATCCCGGTCAAACAGTAACCAACAATGCCATTTACATCAGAAAAGGTTATGATAACGAAGGAACAGATCTTACCCAACATTGGCATAATGCTGGCTTGAACATCAACGGAACACCCGGGAAAGACAATAATGTATTTTGGGAAACGGATCAGTATGCCGAGGCCTGCGACAAATATTTATGGGATGTTAATGGAACGGTTTATACCGAAAGCGGAACTTATCAGTGTACAATATCCAACGTTTACAACATTGACTCACTTATAACATTGCACTTAACAATCAATATCAATAAAAATGTAACTCAGATTGACAATCTGTTAATTGCCGATGAACCAAATGCAACCTATCAGTGGCTTAATTGTGACAGAAACTATGAGCCTGTGGAAGGTGCAACAGAGCAGTCGTTTGAACCACTGGTAAGCGGTCATTATTCGGTAAGAATAACAAAAAACGGTTGTTCGGGAATATCGGATTGTTATGATATAATTACAAGTATTGCAAAGCAGGATAATCCGGAAATAAAAGTTTTCCCAAACCCTACAACAGGAAACATTAAGGTTGAACTGGACAAAAATTACGGATACATTCACGTTACCTTAAGAGATATACAAGGCAGAGCCATTGCCAGCTACCATTATACAAACTGCACCGATTTTAATATTTACATAAATAATATGCCTGGTATTTATCTTCTTGACATAATACATGAAAATTCGAGAACGGTTTGTAAAGTGATTAAATTATAAAAATAATGCTACAAAAGAAAAGCCTCATATTCTCATAAATATTAAATATGATACATACTAAAATCCGGTTCCAGAGTTACAAAAGCTCAGATGGATTTACAATTTAACTTTTAATTGAATATCCATTTTGCCATTATTTAATGCAAACGAAGATGTCTAAAAAGTAAAACACTCACTCCTTCAGTATAATTCACGCATTTCCCTGAGGCACTATGAGTAACAGGAGAAACATCAGCATCATCGAGATAATTGCAGACGGGAAAAAGAGCTCAAACATTTTGAAATTACCCGCCTGACCAAGATAATCCGGGAATAATTATTCATGTGATGTGGTTGATAATGAATTTGAAATAAAAATTACAACTGGTTGACAAAAATTTAGTAAGTTTAGTATCACATTTAGCTTCGAGGCTTATACAAACTAAAAGTTATAAATTCAGGAATCATAAACTCTTAACACAACAAACCTATAATTAAACAACAGTACGATGACAAAACAAATTGTATTTTTTATTTTGATTATAACCTCATCAATGCTTTATAGTCAAAACAAAGATTATGTCATATTGAGACAAACAGAAACGACTATGAGTGATACGATAACCGGAGAAATTGTTTTTCCTAAAAACGGAATAATAACTAAAGTTAAAATCACATCAAACAATGAACTAAAGAAATACACACCCGACAAGGCAATTGGATTCAAGTATGGTGAAAGATATTTTGCAAGTGTTCCTTACAACCAGAGAACAAAAGTATTTGCAGAAAGGGTTGTTAATGGAAAAATAGAATTATACTTTTATGACTCAAGTCCAAAAGGAAGTTACGGTGGATTAGCCGGAGCTGTTTCGTCAAGTTTAACGAGTTATTACTTTATTAAAAAAAGCAATAATGACTTTATAAAAGTTCCTCATTCAAGGGAAAAAGCCCAAAATGAAATTGCTGATCTTTTCAGTGACAATGAAAAAATTCACAATACTGTTTTATCAGATAAGTTCAGAGTATGGAAATTACCTGAGATAGTAACAGAATACAATAAAGAATAGTAAAATCCGACAACGGACATTTTAACAAAACCCAATTATGAACAACCCCCCAAAAAGATGGAAAACTTTAACGAAAACACAAACACCACAAAACAAAGGCACGGATGTGTTACTGCCTGGTTAATTTTAATGATTATTGTAAATTCGGCAATTGCTCTTCTTTATCTTTTTGCAGGAGATAAGGTTGCTCAGAATTTCCCGGGAGGAATCCCAAAATCAATACTGATTTTATTAGCTGTAACAGGAATCCTGAATGTTGTTTTTGCTATTCTTTTATTTAAATGGAAAAAGATTGGATTCTGGGGATTTCTAATAACAGGTACTATTACAGCAATTATCAATTTCAGTCTGGGATTAGGAGTTTTTCAATCTCTGTTCGGATTAACCGGAATAGTAATTTTATATGGTATTTTGCAAATAAAAAAAGACAACGTTCCGGCATGGGAAAATCTTGAATAATCTGATTTGCCCTGCACAAAAAACTTTAAACTACGGCATATCCCCTCGGTTACCGTTGAGTGAGAAAAGAAAATATTTTTCTGCAAAATATTAAAATGAAAAATAAAAGAGCAGTATATAAAACACACAGATTAAAAACCTTTATGTTTTTAATTTATATATTCTCTTTGCATCTTTTTTCCAATTGCAGCAATTCTAATGACCAGGAAACAACAAATGGCCTGTTTACCAAAACAATTTTTGTAGACGGTTTAAAAAGGCGGTATGCTGTTTATATCCCCGAAAGCATAGAAAACAGAGCCGTTCCCCTGATATTCGAACTTCACGGCGGTGGAATCTATATCGAAGACATGACCGGTGAAAGCGGACATAAAACACCATATAAATTATGGATGGATATTGCCGATAATGAAAAGTTTATTGTTGTTTATCCGGAAGGAATAAACGGAAGTTACAATAAGCCGACATGGAACGATTGTCGTGAAGATTGCACTGTCAATTCCGGGGCAGATGATGTTTTATTTATTGAAACATTGATTAATAAAATATCTGAGACTTATTCTATTGACACAAAAAGAATTTATGTTTCAGGAACCTCAAACGGAGGATTCATGGCATTAAGACTTGCCGTTGAATTAAACAATAAAATTGCAGCTGTTGCGGCAATAGCTGCCGCAATGCCTGCTGTTTCAGAATGCAAAAACCCGGATAGTCCGGTATCTGTGTTGTTTATGAACGGAACAGATGACAATCACATGCCGTATAACGGCGGTTACATATCCAACCCTCCTGATCCCGACCATGGCTCTGCTCAATCAACGGAAAACTCGGTAAAATACTGGATTAATTTTAATCATACCGATACTGTTCCGGTTAAATATACTTTCCCGGATCTGGATAGTTCGGATGGTGGAATTGTTGAAAAATTTGTTTACAAAAACGGAGATATGGCAACAGAGGTGGTTTTATATAAAGTTAATGGCGGAGGACACTCTGCTCCAAGCATTAAGGAACAATATTCAGAACTTTTTGAGCAGTATTTCAACAAACAAAATCACGATATTGAGATGACAACGGAAGTCTGGAATTTCTTTAAAGAAAAAACATTGAATTAGGTGATAACCACAAAGGGTATAAAAGATTGTATCTTTGATAGTACTACAGTTAAACTTAATTACAGGAATTATGAAACAAACCACTGCTTCACACCAGCCGTTATCCGCAATTTAAATAACAAAACCTTTAACGACACACAAATATTTATTTAATAAATCCCTAAAATATATTAATATGAAAAAAATAAATCCGGCACTTTTAACATTAATCATAATTGGAGCCCTTTTTCTCATATGGCTTACCATAAAACCGCACACATCGCAAAATAAACCAACTGGAAAAAAGCTAAAGATATTATGTGTTAAAAACGGGAAAGAGTACTATGAAACAATTACTCCGGATGATTATTTAGATAACAACAAAAAAATAAGAACCACATTTATCGATTCTGTAAAGTTCTCGGTTTTAGATTCGGTTGCATTTGTAAAGAACAGAAATATTGAAGATTTCACCGACTATTCGCGACCTGTTAAGTTGGATTTCGATAAAGGCATTGAACCGTTCTCTCCCGAATACTACTCACTTGCTGTTGCACATTTCATTACTAAAAGCATAAATTACTACGATTCTCTTTTCAACCATAAAATAAATTTTAATAAGCAGAAAGATTACAGTACAATTACAATACAGTTTGGAGACATGGAGATACTTACAACTCCAAAACGTTTTATCATAAAAAAAGGAGCTGTTTTATCGCCTTCTGTATTTTATCATGAGATTGGCCATCGGGCTTTTTGGCTTTTGGAATCGGATCTGGGTATAAAATTTCACGGACTAACCTATGTACACATGGGATTGCTCGAATATTTCACAGTATCTCTGAATAACTCGCCTTTGGTGGGAGAAAAGATTCTTCCAGAAAGTTTAGTAAGAGATGTATCGGTTATACATAAATATCCTTTCACCGATTCATTGAAAACATCCTATACATTTAAATTACTAAAAGAGGCATATCGTGACCAGTTACGTGATACAACTTCAAACATAAGTAAATACATACGGTTTGTGGAGAATAATTACGGTAACATGTTGAAAAAAACATACGACAATCACAGGTC
Organism: Chlorobiota bacterium; assembly: GCA_013153405.1. Classification (GTDB taxonomy): domain Bacteria; phylum Bacteroidota; class Bacteroidia; order Bacteroidales; family Marinilabiliaceae; genus JAADEM01. The sequence continues at coordinate 29,315 of JAADEM010000123.1, read as the reverse complement.
GGCACTGGTGATAACAAGTACTTTATGGCGCATTCGCAATAAAATGGGAAAGAAAAATACAGACAGACTCGTATCCGAAACTATTCCCGGTTTGAATAAATATTTAGACATGCGTCCGGATTTTTACATTAACGATAAAGATGAAACTATACCGGAATATATTCAATGGTATGATTTATATGTCGGCCTTTTACAAAAAGATATGGAGTTATTTAACGGTACTTACAATGAACTTATCAAAAATGAATTTAAAAAAACAGGTTTTCCCGTCTGGAAAATAAAGCCTTTGCAAACTAAAACTTCATAATTCCCTTTTTTTATAAAATACATTCATGCCTGTTTATCTGTATTTGTATTGGCTGTTTATCCTGAAAAGGTCACCTGTATTTATAAATTCCACTATATTTACAAAAACAACAATTTATAAGCCATGAAAACACTATTAACATTTCTTCTTACAGTTTTTATAATTTCAGGTCTCAATGGCCAGACTGCGACCAAAGAATTTAATGCAGTAGTTGACCTTCCTGCCACAGCCGTTAAAAGCCAGGACAGAACAGGAACATGCTGGTCGTTTGCCACAACATCTTTTATCGAATCTGAAATAATACGTCAGGGCGGACCGGAACTTAATCTGTCAGAGATGTATTTTGTCCGGTACACATATCCTGAGAAAGCACGTCAGTACATCATGCGCCACGGACTTACCAACTTCAGTCAGGGAGGGCAGGCACACGATGTAATGAACATAGTGAAAGAGTACGGTATAGTACCTGAAGATGCTTTCCCTGGGAAAAGAGATGAATCGAAACCACATAACCACACCGAACTTGAAGCAGTTCAAAAAGCAGCCCTCGATCAGCTCATTAACGAAAAAAACGCATCTCCCTCGGAACAGTGGTACGAAATACAGGAATCAATACTTAATATTTACATGGGCGATCTGCCTGCTCAGATAATGTATGACGGCAGCACAATGTCGCCTATGGAGTTCAGAGATGAAATGATGATAAATCCGGATGATTATGTTGAACTCACATCCTATACGCATCATCCTTGGTACAGCAAATTCAACCTGGAAATTCCCGACAACTGGGCTTTTGGTCTTTACTACAATATTCCGCTTGACGAACTTATGGAAGTAATAAACAACGCTCTGAACAGCGGTTATACCGTATGCTGGGACGGAGATGTAAGCGACAGACATTTCAGACATAATGCCGGCATTGCAACAGTACCAGACGATAACGATCAAAACAAAGAAAAAGAGATAACACAAACAATGCGGCAGGAAGCCTTCCTTTCGTGGCAGACAACAGATGACCACCTGATGCACATTACAGGCATTGCCAAAGACAAGAACGGCACTGTGTATTACAAAACAAAAAACAGTTGGGGTGCAGGCAGTAATGCTTACGGAGGTTATATTTACATGTCGGAGAGCTATGTGAAACTTAACACCATAGCCATAATGATACACAAGGATGCAATTCCGCAGCACATTGCTGAAAAGATTTTTAAATAATGTAGTTACGAGGACGTCCAAAAAGTCGTCATTCCGAACGGAGTGAAGGAATCTCATAAAGCTTTTATATTGACTCACAGCAGATTGCTTCGTCGTTCCTCCTCGCAATGACGTCGGATTTATACTTTTTGGACATCCTCGTAACTCATCCCACAAGCATCACTATACTATGAGCATACCTGAAGACTGGGTAAAAGACAAGCTGTCCTCGACCGATGCCGGGCACGACTGGTGGCATGCGGTAAGAGTAAGGAACAATGCAGTAAAAATTGCGGAAAAAGAGGGAGGAAATCTGAAGATAATTGAAACTGCCGCTCTGATACACGACTTAATAGACGATAAGTTCTTTGAGACTGACAACGCATTGAAACAGATTGAAGTAAAACTGAAATCGTTAAGCTACTCCGAAGAAGAGATAAAACACATTATAAACATCATTACTTCAATGTCGTTTTCAAAAGAGCTGGAAGGCAGCAGCTTCGATTCTCCCGAGTTCAGGGTTGTGCAGGATGCCGACCGTCTTGATGCAATTGGTGCAATAGGCATAGCACGGGCTTTTAGTTATGGAGGACATAAAAAACGGGCGTTTTACGATCCTGCTGTTCCCATTGACGAACCGGTTTCAAAAGAGCAGTATCGCAAAAGTACGGCTCCCACCATAAATCACTTTTATGAAAAGCTTCTTAAACTCCGTAACATGATGAAAACCACCACAGGAAAAGAGATGGCACAGGAAAGACACATTTTCATGGAGAAATTTCTTGAACAGTTTTTCAAAGAATGGAGATAAAATAAATAATAAAAAATTGATAAAATAAGCGGTTTTCCAAATCGTTGAAATATCTTTGTGGTTTGTTTTATCGGGAGAAACAATGCACAAAGCCATCAACTTCCATATTATTTTCAAGGTAATCGGAAGAATTCTGCTGATTATATCAGGGTTTATGTTGTTAAATATCCTGATAGCATTATTTTATTCCGAAAATATATATCCTTTTTCCCACACATTTCTTTATACCGGCTCATTAGGTTTATTTCTGTTTATAATCACATTCAGAAAAGACATGCATCATGAAATGACCCAGCATGATGCTTACATAACGGTTACTGTTGCCTGGACTACCATAGGAATTGCAGGCAGCCTGCCATACATTTTCTCCGGAGGAATACCTGACTTTGTAAATGCCTGTTTCGAATCGGTATCGGGTTTTACCACCACGGGTTCATCGATACTGACAGACATCGAGGCTCTTCCCAAATCCATACTTTTCTGGCGTAGTTTAACTCACTGGATTGGCGGAATAGGGATAATTTTACTGGTAATAATTCTGATGCCGTCGCTTAAGATGAGCGGATACCAGATGTTTACACTTGAATCATCATTGCAGGAAAAAATAAAACCTAAGATTCGCAAGGTAGGCTTGCGTCTGTTTTACATATATCTTACACTTACCATAGCCGAAATAATCTTTCTTATGGCCGGAGGAATGAACCTTTTTGAGAGTACCTGTCATGCTTTCGGCACTGTTGCTACAGGAGGATTCTCTCCTAAAAATGACAGTATAGCCTCTTATTCTCCGTATATACAGTACGTAATTATGGTATTCATGCTGCTTGCCGGAGTGAATTTTGTGATATACTATTACCTGATAAAAAAAGAGTTCAACCGGATAACACGAAACGAAGAAGTTAAATTTTACCTGGGCGTACTGTTTTTTGTTGGCACATCCCTTACTCTTGCTCTCTATTTTAAAATGGGCAAACCGTTGGAAGAGGCATTTCGCGAAGCATACTTTCAGGCAATTTCGATAATAACATGTACGGGATTTGCTACTGCCGATTACCTTAAGTGGCCCACATTCGCCATACTGATAATATTTTTAAGTATGTTTTTCGGAGGTAGTACCGGCTCAACGGCAGGTGGAATTAAAATGGTACGACATCTGATACTGTTTAAGAATGTAAAAAGAAGAATAAAACTAACGATGCACCCTAATGCAGTAATACCCATAAAGCTTAACAATAATCACCTGAAAGAAACCACAAACACATCGGTGCTGACCTTCATCACGATTTATATCTTTGTTTTCATCATCGGAAGTCTTCTGATGACAATAACCGGGCTCGATATTGCCACCTCAACCAGTTCAATTGCAACCTGCATGGCTGGCATAGGGCCGGGAATTGGCGATGTGGGACCGGCAGGAAATTTTGCCGCCATAACCGACACCGGAAAAATCATTCTTATAATTTTCATGATACTTGGCAGACTTGAGATTTACACCATTCTTATTCTTTTTACCAGAAGTTTCTGGAAAGACTGACTACCAATCATTGAAAACATACAGTACAAAATTACTGTACAATAAAAAGACAAAATGAATGTTTGATAATTATATCATCAACTCTACTGACGAACATTAGTAATTGTTACTTTTGTGCCCTAATTTAAATCATTAATGGCTGGTAAAACAACACAAACACCAACAGGAAAGCGTAAATCAGCAAAGAGACCTGCTGCCCGAAAACGCACGGTTTCAAAACAAAAACAACCGCATAAAAAACGAAAATATTTTATCTGGGGTTTGAAACTGTTTGCCGGAGGATTGTCAGCAATGGCTGTATTTGTTTTGTTTGTTTACCTTGGCCTGTTCGGTGCGTTACCATCCTATCAGGAACTGTCGAGGATAAAACAAAACAGTGCTTCCGAAATTTACTCGGCTGACGGAAAACTAATGGGCAGATATTACATTCAGAACAGGATTACAATAGATAACGAGGATGTTTCTGATTATGTAAAAAAAGCACTCATTGCAACAGAAGACAGTCGTTTTTTCGAACACAAAGGAGTTGATGTAATCAGCATCGGAAGAGTCATAGTTAAATCTATCATATTGGGAGACAGATCACAGGGAGGTGGCAGCACCATAAGCCAGCAACTGGCAAAAAACCTGTATCCCAGAAAAAATCTTGGTTTCCTTACTCTCCCTGTTGGCAAAACAAAAGAGATTTTCATTGCAAGCCGGCTTGAAAAGATTTACACTAAAGAAGAGATTCTTACACTTTATCTGAATACAGTACCTTTCGGAGAAAACATTTACGGAATAGAAACCGCAGCCCGTCGCTTTTTCAGCAAACATTCAAAAGACCTTAATCCGGCTGAGGCAGCTACTCTGGTAGGAATGCTGGCTGCAAACACCCGTTACAACCCGCACCGGAATCCTGAATTGTCGATAAAAAGACGTAACATCGTGCTCGACCGGATGGCCGCTCAAAAATATATTTCACAGGCACAGGCTGAAAAATACAAAAGTATGCCATTAAACCTGCGGTACAAACGGGTAGACGGCTCTAATGCAATTGCTCCATATTTCAGGGCATATATCCGCAAACATATAGAAGAAATACTGGATAGTGATTATGGCAACAAATACAACCTTTACACCGACGGCCTGAAAATTACCACAACAATAAACTCCACCCTCCAGAAATATGCTGAGTATGCTGTTCATACCCGGATGAAACGACTTCAGCAGGAGTTTAACAGACACTGGAAGAACAAAGAACCCTGGGGCAAGTATCCCGATATTTACATAAATGCGCTCAAACGATCCGACAGATATAAAAAACTGAAATCTTCGGGAAAAAGAGATGCCGAAATAATGAAAATCATGGAACATAACGTTTCAATGAAGGTTTTCACATACGACGGATATAAATCCGTAACCATGAGCCCCGCCGATTCGGTCAGATATTATTTAAAACTTTTGAATGCCGGATTTCTAGCACTTAACCCTGAAAACGGTTATATCCTTGCCTGGGTCGGAGGCATAGACTACAGTATCTCGCAAATCGATCATGTTTTAACACGCCGCCAGGTTGGTTCCACATTTAAGCCAATAGTTTATACAGCAGCAATGATGGAAGGAATGGAGCCGGACACATACATATCAAACGAACGCCGCACATACAGAAAATACAACAACTGGTCGCCTGCCAATCATGACGGCAAATACAGCGGATTCTACTCTCTTAAAGGAGGATTGGTAAATTCGGTAAATACCATAAGTGCTGAAGTAATTGTACGCACAGGAATTGACGAAGTGATTGATTTGGCTGAAGAAACCGGCATCACATCACCCATACCCGAAGTTCCGTCAATAGCACTGGGAACAGCCGAAATTTCACTGCTCGAGATGGTTACCGCATATGCAACCTTCCCCAATTACGGAAAACCTGTAAAGCCCGTTGAGATATTGAAAATAGAAGACCGTAACGGCAACATTTTGTGGAAAAACAAAACAGTCCAGGACAATGACAATATTTATGACAACAGAGTAGCTTATTCAATCATAAATATGATGCAGGGTGTTGTTGACAGAGGCACGGCCAGAGGACTACGCAGCACATTCGGACTGCGAAGCGATTTGGCCGGGAAAACCGGAACTACCCAGGATAACTCCGACGGATGGTTCATCGGATACACACCATCATTAGTAGCCGGAGCCTGGGTTGGCAATGATATACCGGCCATTCATTTTCGCTCCACCGTGCTCGGACAGGGTGCCCATACTGCTCTTCCTGTATTTGCACGTTTTATGCAGAAAACTGAAAATGACAGCCGATTCTCCAGCTATACCTCAACTACCTTTTACCAGCCGCCTGAAGATCTGGCCATGCAACTTAGTGTACCTGAATTTTCAGAAGAAGATCCGGATCTTGACCTGTTTGAAAGAATATTCCGGAAATTTAACAAATCTGACCCGACAGAAACAAAAAGAAGAGAACAGGAGAATGAAAAACGGGATACGAAAAGTATACTGCAAAGGATGAAAGAACTGTTCCGAAAAAAATAACACTCCGGCAACTGCAATAGCTAAGAATGTGTTATTCAGCCAATTCTATCAGTTGTCTTCCCAGAATACCGACAACAACCTTATCTATTGGCAGAGTCACATCTTCAGGAGTAAGGTTTTCGAAAGCAACCCAGCGAAACGACTGGCCTCTCTCCTCATCTTCGGAAAAATCGTACGGTTTTTCCGAAACCTTAACACATTCCGGATTGTTCAATCTTACAAGGTAATATATACTTATCACCTGCATTCCGGAATGAAATTCTGACTCCTGAAAAAAATCGGTGGTATAAATATGCTTTAAAACTTCAACACGGCAACCTGTTTCTTCCAGCATTTCCCTTTTAAGACAATCAATGGTTCCTTCCCCGTACTCCAGACCACCTCCCGGAAACTTTGTAAACCTATGCTTCATATAGCTTTCATCGCTAAGCAATATCCTGTTGCTGCTGTCCATAATTATTCCGTAAACACGAATTGTGAACCGGGTATTAATATCTTCGGACATAACATAAATTTTTAATCAACTTATCCTGAAAGTTCTGATACTGGAGATGGCCTTACATCTACGATTTCTTACCGGCTTTATCACGACAGTTTTTACAAATTCCGTATATGTATAAAGAGTGGTGTGAAACAGTAAAATCATGAAACTCGGCAGAATTATTAAGCACTGTTTGAATTCCAGGATCGCAGAATTCAGTAACTGTTCCGCACACGGTACAAATCAGGTGATCGTGCTGCTTCGATTCAAATGCTTTTTCAAACTGGGCTATATTTTTTCCAAACTGATGCTTGATTACCAGCTTGCAGTCGAGCAGTAAATCTATAGTATTGTAAAGAGTAGCTCTGCTTACCCGGTAATTTTTATTTTTCATAAAGATGTAAAGAGACTCAATATCAAAATGACCGTCACGCGAATATATTTCATCAAGAATAGCATATCTTTCAGGCGTTTTACGATGCCCGTTTCTTTGCAAATATTCAGTGAATATCTGTTTGACTGTATCTTTTGTCCTGACCTTATCCATATTAAATCTCATTAAAAACTAACCAAATGTAAGTAATTTTTATTTAATCTAAAATAACCCTCCGGAATTAAATACAAATTATTCATTCAGTCGTTCCTGACGTATTACTGTATGAATCCCTTTAATCTTCATCAGCTTCAGGATAAGGTTATTAAGGTCGCGTGTATGATGGATATACAAATAAATAGAACCTTCAAAAATACCGTCATGACTATCGATATGAATAGAACGCATATTCACATTCTGGTCATCGGATATCACTTTTGTAAGCTTGCTGACAATTCCAAGGCTGTCGATACCTGTAATTTTTATCAGTGCGATATAGGACAGTATTTTCTGTGATTCCCACTGAGCCGGAACAATTCTGTCACCATGGCTCGACATTAGTTTTATGGCAGTTTTACACTTACGGCTATGCAGTACTAACTGGTCGTCGTCGTCCTGATACGCAATTACATCATCACCTGGAATAGGATTGCAACAATTTGCTATGGTATAATTATGCTGTTCCTTGTCATCGGTAAGAAGAAGTGTTTTCTTTTTATCGACTTTGGGCGCGGCTTTATCCTGATCTTTTCCTTTTCCGAACGACAATTTCCAGTAACGAACCCATTTATTGTATGGCTTATCACTAAGAACCTTTGAAGCATTTTTCAGATCAATTATGCCTTTTCCGATATTAAAGTACAACTCCTCCTTGTTTTTCACATTGTAATGATGCTGCAGCTTTTTAAGTATTTTTGAGTTGATGGCAAGTTTCTTTTCATTCAGATAACTTTCCAATATCTTCTCACCTTTACGAATAAACTTCTTTCTCTCTTTTCTGAAGGCCTGTTTAATTCTAGTTTTGGCTTTTGCCGTAGTAACAAAATCGAACCACTCCCATTTGGGCTTTTGTTTTTTCGAAGTAAGAATCTCGACCTGATCACCCGTTTTAAGTTTATGGCTTAACGGCACCAGTTTATAATTCACCTTGGCACCAATACATCTGTATCCCAGATCGGTATGAATCTCAAAAGCAAAATCGAGGGCGGTTGCACCATTTGGCAATGTAATTTTATCGCCTTTGGGAGTAAACACCACTATCTCGGATGCAAAAAGGTTCAGTTTAAAATCATCGAGAAATTCTATTGAGTCATCATCAGGATTTTCCAGCAGTTCTCTTATCTTTTTCAGCCAGTTATCAAGTTCCGACTCCTTATCACGGTTTTCTTTATATTTCCAGTGAGCAGCAAATCCTTTTTCTGCAATCTCATCCATTCGCACACTTCGTATCTGCACCTCAACCCAGTTTCCGCTCGAGCTCATAAATGTGGCATGCAAGGCTTCATAACCATTTGCTTTAGGCACCGAGATCCAGTCTCTTAATCTGTCCGGTTTCGGTTTATAAATATCCGTTATCATCGAATATATGGCCCAGCACTGGGTTTTTTCATTCATGCCCGGCAACGGTTTAAATACAATACGTATCGCAAGCAGATCATAGATCTCCTCAAACGGAAGATCCTTTTTTTGCATTTTGGTCCAGATCGAATAAATTGATTTCGGACGTCCTTTTATTTCAAACTCATATCCCTCGTCAGCCAAACGCTCTTTAATCGGTTCTGCAAACTCGTTTATCTGATTTAATTGCTTGAGCGACCCTGCTACAACTTTTTTACTTATCTCTTTATAAATACCGGGATGTTCATATTTAAAACTTAAATCCTCAAGTTCTGTTTTTATAGCATAAAGGCCGAGACGGTGTGCCAAAGGCGCATAAAAATAAAGCGTTTCACCTGCAATCTTAAGGCGTTTATTTTCAGGCATGGAATCCAGGGTACGCATATTGTGCAGCCTGTCGGCAAGTTTTATCAGAATAACCCTTACGTCTTCCACCATTGAAAGGAGCAGCTTTCTGAAATTTTCAATCTGTACCGACTCCGACTGTAGAAATATGCCTTCCAGTTTTGTAAGTCCATCTACAATGGAAGCAATCTTCGGATTAAACATCCTCTCTATATCCTCAACAGTATAATCCGTATCCTCCACAACATCATGCAACAATGCAGCCACCACCCCTTTGGTACCAAGTCCTATCTCCCTGGCTGCAATGCGTGCAACAGCTATCGGATGAAATATATACGGCTCGCCCGACTTGCGGCGAACACCTTTGTGTGCTCTGTCGGCAAGCTTAAAAGCCTTGATTATAAGCTTTTCATTCTCCGCATTTTTACATTTCTGACAGGAATTGATAAGTTCCCGCAATTGTAAATCTATCTCCTTCTGCTCTTCTTTTGTATAAAAGTCCTCCATTGTGCATATGTGTAATCACTACTAAAATAGTGATTTATTCAAAAAATCAAGTATTAAAAGAACCATACTGTTTTGTTAAAAATCAAATATTCCACCTGCAACTATTTTTTCTTTTGTTTTTCTGTAATCATCAATCAGCTCTCTCATTATTGCCGATACCGGTTTTATCCCGTCTATCAGTGCCGACACCTGTCCTATTTCCAGTTCTCCCTCTTCCATGTCACCCTCAAACATTCCTTTTTTGGGCCTGCCTTTACCAAGCATCTTCATCAGCTCCATGGTTGTAGCTCCGGATTGTTCCGCTCCGGTAATCTTTTCAAAAAACTCATTTCTCAAGAGCCGCACCGGCACAAGCTTTTTCATTATCAGAGCAGTATCCCCTTCACCTGCTTCCACTATCCGCCTTTTAAAATTATCATGAGCCGATGATTCTTTTGATGCAGCAAACAAACTTCCAATCTGAACCCCGTCGGCACCCAGAGCCATAACAGCAAGCATAGCCTTGCCTGAACCTATTCCTCCTGCTGCTATCAAAGGCAAAGAGGTTACTTTCCTGATTTGGGGTATTAATACCAGTGTTGTAGTCTCTTCCCGTCCGTTATGACCACCGGCTTCAAATCCTTCTGCTACTATAGCATCAACACCTGCCTCTTCACTTTTCTTTGCAAATTTGCTGTTTGCCACTACATGCACAACAGTAATCCCTTTACTTTTCAACAAGCCGGTCCATTTGGCAGGATTACCGGCAGATGTAAAAACCACTTTCACACCTTCGTTTATCACAATATCCATTATCTTGTCTGTTTCCGGATAAAGCAAGGGGATATTTATACCCCACGGTTTCGAGGTGGCTTTCTTCATCTTATGAATATGTTCAAGCAAAGTCTCCGGATGCATTGAACCTGCACCCAGCAATCCAAGGCCTCCGCTGTTACTGACTTCAGAAGCCAGTTTCCAGCCGCTGCACCATACCATACCTCCCTGAATTACGGGATATTTAATTTTAAAAAGCTCAGTAATGCGGTTCATCGGTTTGTTATCCTTTGTGGTTTTATTTTCATTGTACCCTCATAAAGTTTAAACTTCCAGAACTTACTTTCAAGGGGCCCGTTATACAAAGTGTATTTTTCAGAAGGTTTAAGCCCGATATTTTTCATAGCCTGAAAGTTAGAACTTATAATCCAGGCATCAAATCCTGTAAAACGGTGTTTAAGAACGTTACCTATAGTTCTATAAAATTCAATGATATTATCCTTTTTCAGTCTCTCCCCGTAAGGTGGATTCATAATTATCATCCCGGCTTTAAAAGGCGGCTCCTGTTTTTCAAAAGCCCCCTTTGAAAGTTTAATTTCGCGGTTAAGCCTGAATTCGAGACTTGCCTGTTTTGCTATATCGATAGCCTGCATTGAAATGTCGGCTCCGACAATATTTACTCTCGGACTCTCAATCTTTTCCCCCGCCTCGCGTCTTATCTTTTGCCACAATGAATCATCGTAATCAGGCCAGCTCATAAACGAGAACTTTTCCCTGTACCAGGCGGGAGGCATTTTCCTGGCAGCCATTGCCGCTTCCAGTAAAATGGTGCCGGAACCACACATCGGGTCGAAAAGGGGAATTTCAGGAGACCATCCGGCAATCTTCAGCATTCCTGCGGCCAACACCTCGTTTAATGGTGCTTTATGCCTGCCGTCACGGTATCCTCGTCTGTGAAGCGATTCTCCCGAACTGTCAAGCGAAACGGTAATCCTGTCACCACTCACATGAACATTTATATTAACATCCGGCTCTTCAACATTAACCGACGGCCGTGCTCCTGTCCTTTTTCTGAATTGGTCGGCTATGGCATCTTTGGTTTTAAGTGCCACATATTTTGAATGCTTAAACACATTACCAAACACAACACTATCGATGGCAAAGGTTTTACTGTTATCAAGGTGCCTCGACCAGTCGTAATCAAAGATTTTTTCATAAAGCTCATTTTCATTTCGTGCCCTGAATGACAAAACCGGAGCCAAAATCCGCAAGGCAGTACGCAGATGAAGATTGGCTCTGTACAGCAACTCTTTATCACCTTCAAATGAGACCGCACGTTTTTGCGGAACAACATTCCGTGCTCCCAACTCTTTCAGTTCATCGCTCAATACTCCTTCTAATCCATGAAATGTTTTTACAAGTAATTTCAATGCTTCTTATTTTTATTAAATTTTGTTTGCAATTTAGACACAAATTAATGTATAAACAAACAATGTTTGTATTACCTTTGTTTAAGAAATTGATGACGTTACCTTGTAATAGAACCGAATGAATCGCCAGAAAATTTTCAGAAAATTCCTTGTTTGGCGGCTGAAACATATCAGCAATCGTCAGTTTATGATGATATTGAGTGTATTAATAGGTATTGCATCCGGTTTTGGTGCTGTTGTTATCAAAAATCTTGTACACATAATAAGTGCTTTTGTAAAAGATACTTTAAGTTCGGAATTCGACTGGTTTTACCTTATTGCCCCTACAATAGGCATAACACTTGCAGTTCTGTTCATAAAATACATTATAAAACGCCCTGTTCGTCATGGTGTTCCCAATGTGCTTTATGCCATTTCAAAAGCTCAGGGACACATGAATTCGCACAATATGTTTTCTTCAATCGTTACTGCTGCCCTTACAGTTGGTTTCGGAGGCAGTGTAGGACTGGAAGGCCCAACTGTTTCGACAGGTGCAGCAATTGGCAGTAACGTTGGCAAAATGTTTCACCTGAACTTCAAGCAGATTACCCTTCTTCTGGGAAGTGCATCGGCAGCAGCCATGGCTGCCATTTTTAAAACTCCGATTGCAGGAATCGTATTTGCACTTGAAGTTATAATGCTTGATCTTTCCTTATTCTCAATAGTTCCGCTACTTCTTGCTTCAGCTTCGGCAGTTGTAACATCGTACTTGTTTCTGGGACAGGATTATCTTTACCACTTCCGGTTTGAAACAACTTTTGATCTTGTAGATATTCCATATTACATCTTACTGGGAATTATCACGGGTCTTGTTGCCGTATATTTTACCCATGTTTACATTTTCATCGAAAAGTGGTTCGAGAAAATGAACAAGACGTATATAAAACTACTCACAGGCGGAGGACTTCTCGGTGCAATATTATACTTCTTTCCGTCATTGTACGGTGAAGGTTATTCCACCATAAACGAAGCACTGGCCGGGAATTCCTATTCACTGTTTGAAGGTACACTTTTCGAGGACTGGAGCACAAATTACATGGCACTAATTGCCATATTAATGGTTGTCATTGCTTTAAAGGTTGTAGCAGCATCGCTCACATTTGGTGCCGGAGGTGTAGGTGGAATATTTGCACCGACATTGTTCATGGGAGTTAATACCGGACTGTTGTTCGCTTTGGTAATAAACAAACTTGGATTTCACCAGCTTCAAATCGAAAACTATGCTTTGGTAGGAATGGCGGGCCTGATAGCCGGAGTTTTGCATGCTCCGCTTACCGGATTATTTCTTATAGCTGATATATCGGGGGGGTATGCTCTGTTCCTTCCACTCATGGTAACGGCTACCATATCGTATGCTACGGCCAAAACATTTGTCAAGCATTCGGTTTATACTCACCAACTTGCAAAACGGAATGAACTTCTGACCCATGATGCCGACCATAATGTACTAACACTTATGAATGTAAAAAAACTAATTGAAACCGACTTTGCCACTGTGTCACCAGATGCAACACTGGGCGACCTTGTAAAAAAGATAGAGACTGCTCACCGAAATCTTTTTCCGGTGGTTGATGAAAACGGAATGCTTCACGGAATGGTAAAAATGGACGATATACGAAAAATCATTTTCAAACCCGAATTGTATGACAAAGTATATGTAAAAGACCTGATGTACATGCCTCAGTATTACATCAGCCCTGATGATTCAATGGAAGACCTTGTTGAAATGTTCCGTAAGTCAGGACGGTTCAATATTGCAGTTATCGATAAAGGCAAATATCTCGGATTCATATCCAGGGCAAATGCCTTTACCGCATATCGGAATCAGCTTCGCCGGTTCTCCTCCTCATATTGATATTAATCATCAAACAATCCCGGATCACGTATAAGCATTAAAATTGCCGACTGAGAAATAATAATGTATTTTTCATTCTTATATTCAATCTCATAACCACTGTTTTGAAGATATATAGCCAGGTCTCCGGTCTTGGGCTGCAGCGGAACATATTTCACCTGTTCATCTTTTGAATGCCAGGGTTCCTCCACATCAACAATAGCCGGAATCGGATATCCCGGACCTGTTTTTATAATATATCCACTATGAATCTTCTCTTTTTGCTGAACCGTAGGAGGTAACAGCAACCCGCTCTTGGTTTTTGATTCCGGAGTTTTCGGTTTTATTAAAACCCTGTCTCCTATAAGTATAAACTTATCTAAATCCTCTTTATCAATACCTAAAAACATACACGATTGTTTTTACTACAAAGATAAAAATTAGATACTTATACTCCCCAAATACTAATGATTTAAAACATTTTTACCTGAAATAAAAACAAATAATTTTATTTTTTTATACTTTTCTATAAAATTAGTTAACGTTTTTTAACAGCCGTACATACCTTTCTTATTTTGTTATCCGAAAACTATTTTCCTACTTTTGTTTCAAACCCAATAAGATAAATGCCCTTATACACAATGCATTTTAATCGTTAGAATACCCAATCCTTATGAAAACAACCACTGAAAAAGAACGAAGACTTCGTAAGCTTAATGACGAAGAATGGAGAGACATTCCGTATACCGACAAACGATATCAGGTGAGCAATTACGGAAGGGTCAAAAGCTTTTGTTACGACCGGGAAAACGGAAGAATTATAAAGCCCGGGGTTATAAAAGGTTTTTACAATGTCAGCCTCAGAGTGAATGGCAAAAAAAAATCTTTTCTTGTACATAAGCTTGCAGCCGAGATGTTTATCCCCAAAGATCATCCCGAGCAATCAGTCGTAATACACCTTGACTGGAACAAGACCAACAACCACATTAGTAACCTTAAATGGGTAACTAAAGAGGAGAGTTATAAACGAATGCACAAAGTTCTTCAGGAAGCCCGCCGAAAAGCAGGCAAAGTTGTAACCAGCTCAAAACTTTCTCCAGAAGACGTTAGTGTACTTAAAGGCCTGTTAAAAAAAGGTGTAAAACAAAATGTTGTAGCAAAGCTGTTTGCTGTTAGTGAAATGCAGGTTTCCAGAATTGCCAGAAATGAAAACTGGGCAGAAGTAGAACCAGCCACCGACGTATAAACCGGCTTTCAAAACAATATGTTTTAAGAAGCGGGCCTTTTCGGCCCGCTTTTTTATTTAAGTCATATAGTTTGTTTTTACGGTTAAGTTCCTTATTTTTCTATCAAAATTAAAATATTTAATCATGGAAGATCTTAAACAATACATTGAAGAAAACAAGGAACGTTTTCTTAACGAACTATTTGAACTTATTCGTATTCCTTCAATCAGTTCTATCGCCGACCATAAACCAGACATGTACAAAGCTGCGGAACAATGGAAGAAAATCCTGCTTGATGCAGGAGCCGACAAGGCCGAAGTTTATGAAACAGAGGGCAATCCCGTAACATACGGGGAAAAAATAATAGACCCGTCGAAAAAAACAGTACTGGTGTATGCCCATATGGACGTTATGCCGGTTGATCCGATTGACAAGTGGGATACCGAACCGTTTGAGCCGGTAATTAAAGACGGAAAAATATGGGCACGTGGTGCCGACGATGACAAAGGCCAGGGCTTTATGCACGCAAAAGCTTTTGAATACCTTGTGAAAACAAATCAGCTGGATGTTAATGTAAAATTTCTTATCGAAGGAGAAGAAGAGATTGGTTCTCCCAGCCTGCCGAAATTCTGTGAAGAACATAAAGACCTGCTTAAATCGGACATCATCCTTGTTTCCGACACCGGCATGATTGATCCTCAGACTCCAGCTATAACAACCGGATTACGAGGCCTTGCATACTGGCAGGTAGAAGTAACAGGCCCCAACCGCGATCTTCATTCCGGGCTGTTTGGCGGAGCCGTAGCCAATCCCATAAATGTTCTGGCAAAAATGATAAGCGAAATGGTTGATGACGACGGCCACATTACTATTCCCGGCTTTTACGATGATGTTCTTGAAGTATCACAGGAAGAACGTGAACTAATGGCTCAGGCACCGTTTGACGAGGAAGAATATAAAAAAGCAATCGGAGTAAAAGCATTGTTCGGAGAAAAAGGGTACTCAACGATTGAAAGAACAGGAATACGCCCTTCGTTTGATGTATGCGGCATTTGGGGCGGCTATACCGGAGAAGGTGCAAAAACGGTTCTTCCGTCAAAAGCCTATGCAAAAATATCATGTCGTCTTGTTCCAAATCAGGATCATCACAAAATAGCCGAATTATTCAAAAAACATTTTGAATCAATAGCTCCGGAATATGTGACAGTTAAAGTTGAATCACTGCACGGAGGCCAGGGATATGTTTGTCCTATCGACCTTGACGCATACAAAGCAGCAGAGAAAGCATTTGAAAAGGTATACAACAAACGTCCGGTTCCCGTCCGCAGCGGAGGTTCTATTCCCATAATTTCATCATTTGAGCAGATATTAGGCACAAAATCAATTCTTATGGGCTTTGGTCTGGAATCGGATGCGATACACTCACCAAATGAGAATTATCCGCTCGAACAGTTCTTCAACGGAATAGAAACAATACCATATTTCTATAAGTATTTTGCAGAATAAATAATTTGTAACAGATAATATTAATATTTAAAGAGGTTGTCAGGAAAGTTATCATTCCGAAAATTAAACCCGGATATCCCATTTCCCTGACAACCTCTTAATCATTATTGATTTCCGGAAAAGATTGATAATGCGATCTGAAAACAGTGTCTGTTACAGGGGAAACACCAATACCACAGATAGAACCAGCATTCGCTAAACCAATTGTTCAATCTGCCACACATCTTATTATTCACTATAAATATTAATCATAAAATATAAACAACACTGAATCATAGCAGGAACCCACAATTGTTAATTTTTGTTATATTTGTGAGTTTAATAAAAAACAAAAGGGTTGTTATTGATTTATTTTATTTGAAGTAGTTAATTATAAAAAAAAGGTAATGATATTTTTTTACTTCAAGATTAAAATACGTTACAGTATACTGCTGTTTTTCATATTATTTTTTAACCTCGGCAGCAATTCTCAGGGGCTGCAGTTTTTTTCCAGCAAAAAACTTATAAAAGAAAGAACGGCTTATACTGTATTCGCAAATCAAACACCGGAGTTTAAAAATTACCTGTCGGTCAGTTTCGACCTGTCTGTTTTAGATCCCGACTCATACGGCTATGTAGTTTACATTAAAGATGAAGAGAATGACATTTCCTACAATTTAGCATATTACAGCGACAATGACAGTCTCAG
This sequence comes from Chlorobiota bacterium, assembly GCA_013153405.1. Classification (GTDB taxonomy): domain Bacteria; phylum Bacteroidota; class Bacteroidia; order Bacteroidales; family Marinilabiliaceae; genus JAADEM01. Next base: position 12,135 of record JAADEM010000123.1, on the reverse strand, counting down.
TTATTTTAACCTAAGCACAAAAAGTAAAGAGATATTGTTAAATATTCCCATTAACAAAACCCTTTGGGGGAAAGGGAAGTGGCAAAAAATAATTATAACATTTGACACGAATAAAGATTCAATATTTGTCACTATCAATAATAACTCATTCGGAGTAAAAAAACTCATATTAAATAACCGTATAAGGCCACAAATATTTTTTGGCAAACATGAAAGTTATATTGATTTGCCAAAGATGGCAATACGGAATTTAAGAATAACAGGGAAAAATAAGAAACTGCTTTTCAATTTTAATGAAAATACAGGCAATATTGTGCACGACATCAACGGTAAACCCTGGGGCTATGTTGAAAATCCAATATGGCTTATAAACCAACATTACCACTGGCATCTGGAACAAACGCTGTACTCCAATGAAGTTTCGGCCATTTGCTTCGATGAAAACAAACACAGATTTGTGATAATAAATACCGACTCAATTTATTTTTACAACATAACCCAAAACAAAACCATTAAGCAACCATTAAAACAAAAATCACCTGTAAGGCTGAGAATTGGCATGGGTATCATAAACGAAAAAAATAACCGGATGTATGTTTACGAAGTTAATGACGTAAAACCCGGAGAACCGACAATTGCCAGCATTGATCTTAACGATCTGAAATGGAGGGTTCATTCCTATGATCAGCTTGACATGCAGAAACATCATCACGATAGCTATTTTAACAAAAAAACTAACGAACTGCTTATTTTCGGAGGATACGGAAACCGCAGGTATTCCAACGAATTTTACAAAATAGTTTTAACTGACACAAGTACTTCGAAGTGGGAGAAACTGAATTTTGCCGGCGACAATATACCAGCAAGATTTTTCTCAGGTATGGCAACAAAAAACAGTAATGAATTATTAATTTATGGAGGTGTCGGTAATCCTTTAGGCGATCAAAATGTAGGGAAAATATATTATCACGACTGCTATTCGGTTAATCTCAAAGACAGCACAATAACGAAACTGTGGGAGAACAATGACGGCAAATCATTTGTTTCGGTTCGAAATATGATTCTTCCGGAAGATTCGGGCTTTTTTTACACCATAAGATATCCTGAATATAAATCAAACACCTATTTAAAACTTTATAAATTTGACATAAATGACGGGAATTATAAAATACTTGGTGATTCGGTTTTAATGGTATCGGAAAGAATCCGAACAAATGCCAACCTTTATTTAGACAAAAGCTCAGAACAGTTATTTTTAGTAACTCAGGAATTTCATTTAGACGGCTCATCAAGAATGAAATTTTATTCGATTTTGTTCCCCCCCTCTTCAACTGAAGATTTTTTTACCGAAAATGATAACAACAGTGAAATTAATACATTAAAATATTTATCGATAATCTTAATATTTTTAGTTTCATTATTTATAATCGTAAAATTAAAAACAAAACATCCGAAGATAAAACACAACGGTTCCAAAACACCTCTTACCCTTTCAGACCAACAGCATAACAGACAAAAGAAAAATGCAATGTACCTGTTTGGTGATTTTATTGTTTACGATAACAACGGAAATGAAATTTCGTACCGCTTCAGTCCCAAACTAAAACAAATGTTTTTAACCTTATTTTTCAACACTGTAGAGGGAGGCATAACTTCGAAAGAAGTTTGTCAGGTTTTGTGGCCGGATAAAACACCAAACAGAGTGAAAAACATTAAAGGTGTAACCTTAAATAAACTTCGAAAGATCCTTATCGACATTGACGGAGTGGAGCTTCGCTATGAAAACAACAAATATATGCTGAAGTTATCCGACAACTTTTATTCTGACTATTTAGAATTTGAAAAACTTATAACCGACATTTCAAAAGAGGAAAACATTAAACGAATTACAGAAATCGTTTCTAAAGGAAAATTCCTGTCATTCACCGACTTCTACTATTTTGACTCATTCAAGAACTCTATTGAAGATGAGGCTTTTAATAACATACTGATACATTTGAATAATTTTTATAAAAACAAAGATTATTTAAACGTAATACTGCTGTCAAAGATCATTTATTATATGGATGCACTGAATGAGATCTCATTACATTATGAACTTGCATCCTATTTTAAACTAAACATGGAAAAAGAAGCAAGAAAACGTTTTAACGAGTATATTATAGAATATCACAAAGTATATAACGACAACTATAAATATACTTTTTCTGATTTAAAAAACGGAGAAGCTCAAAAAACAATAAAAGATATATTTTAAGATCTATCTTTTCTTTTAACAAACAACCTCTGCGTATATTTCCAAAATAAATTAAAGCAAAAACAGCAGATGATTTATTTCTACTTCAATACCGGATCACCAGCAAAATTGTTAACAATAAATATATGAGGATGTCCAAAAAGTCGTCATTCCGAGAATTCATCCAAATTTTTGAGGCATAATGAGGAAATGACGGAATACCGGCGTCATCGCGATGAGCGCGAGCGAAGAAGCCCGCCTGACCTGTTCGGGCAGGCGATCTCGACCGTTCTGAGATTGCTTCACCCCATAAAACGGAGTTCGCAATGACGTATAAGTCTTATTGACAATCTATGCTTTAAGCAATTCCGTCATTGAAAACGAAGTGAAGCCTGCCTGTCTGACCGCCAGGTAGACCCGACTGCGCTGGTCAGGCAGGTTTCATCGTTTCTTCTCGCAATGACTATAATGTTTTCTTTTTGAACATCCTCTCGTAAGCTATGACAGGCATTTCAGTTTGTTAACTGACATTTACCTTACTATATTCAACTTGACAATACTGACATTATGTGCTGTACCGATTTTAAGCAAATACACTCCCGGGCTGACATCTGAGAAATTAACAAATACATTTTTCTCTTCAGGGACATCTGCCTCTTTTATTTTTTCTCCTTTCAAGGAAAATAAACTGCATTTTTTTACCGGTTCAGGAGACTTGATTCGGAAATTTCCGGCAGTAGGATTCGGAAACAGTGATATTCTGCCTTTCGTACTACCGGTAAGCACATCAGTGTTGACACCAAACGCCACATCATCCAGATAAAACATATTATCATCAGCACCTTTCAGCCACTTTAACCGAAGAAGACTGGTACCCGACGGTATTTCAACAGACAATCTGTTTTCAGTCCAGTAATCATTCGATAAAACATCTTTCTCTTCTATAAGATTATCAGAATGACTCACATCAAATATCTGAAGCTTAATATCACTATTTAACACACTACTGTTTTTTGCAAAAAACAGTAGTGTATACTCTGCATCTTCAACAACACTTATTTTCTGTTCAAACGCACCTCCGTTTTCACAGATATACCCGCAGAAAGAACCGGTATTCGATGATACCTCATCAGATGAAACAACTCCGCAATTAATACTGTTTATCTGCCACCCCTGTAAATTCCCGGACTCAAAACCTTCGTTTATTACCTGTCCGAATACCGGCATGCCCATCAAAAGGGCTACACTAATTAATTTTACACTTTTCATAGAATTTATTTTTCCCCTGATAATGAAGCAGGAATACTGTTTACGCTAACACCTCTCTTTTTATTGGGATACTTATCCATATCGAACAACAGTTCTCCTCCATTCATTATTTGTTGATATGTTATAAAATTATAATTATAATCCTTTTTATTAAACATTGCACTCTTTATATAAACATTATCATCATTGTTGTTATTTGCCACAACAACAAATTTCTTCCCGTTCGGCAATGACATTGTCACTTTATCAAATAATGGAGAGCCTAATATGTATTGATTATTTACAGGACAAACAGGATAAAATCCCATTGCGCTAAACACAAACCAGGCTGATGTCTGTCCGTTATCCTCATCGCCACAATAGCCGTCAGGATTAGGAGTATACAGTTTGTTCATAACCCTGCGCAGCCAGAATTGTGCTTTCCATGGTTCTCCCACATAATTATACAAATAAATAAAATGTTGCATTGGCTGGTTGCCATGTGCATATTGCCCCATATTCATTATTTGCATCTCGCGAATTTCATGAATAGGAAATCCATAATACGAACAATCAAAAACAGGAGGCATGGAAAATACAGAATCCATTTTTTCAACAAAATAATCCTTTCCACCCATCAGATTTATCAATCCCTGAATATCATGAAAAACAGACCATGTATAATGCCAACTATTCCCCTCGGTAAATGCATCACCCCATTTGAACGGATTAAACGGAGACTGAAAAGAACCGTCTTCATTTCTTCCACGCATAAGTTTTGTCTCTGGATCGAAAACATTTTTATAATTCAATGCTCTGGTAGCAAACAAACTTGTTTCATCTTCCGGCCTTTCTAATTTCTCTGCCAGTTTCATTATACAATAATCAGCATATGCATACTCAAGTGTCCGTGCTGCATTTTCGTTTATACCAACATCGTACGGAATATAACCAAGTTTATTATAGTATTCTGCCCCGTAACGTCCTGTCGATGTTACATTTTTATTGTATCCTTTAGTATTCTTAATGACAGCCTTGTAAAGTGTACCGATATCATAACCCCTAATTCCTTTAATATATGCATCAGCAATTATAGAAGCCGAATTGGATCCAATCATACAGGCCCTGTGTCCCGGACTGGCCCACTCCGGAAGCCAGCCACTCTCTTTATAGGTATTCACAAGCCCCTGCATGATGTGGGATGTAAGATCCGGATACATTAACGAGAAGAAAGGAAAAACAGCCCTGAAAGTATCCCAGAATCCATTATCAGTAAACATATAGCCGGGCAACACTTTCCCATTGTAAGGACTGTAGTGTATGATCTCATTATCTTTATTTATTTCATAAAACTTACGGGGAAACAAAAGCAACCTGTAAAGAGTAGAGTAAAACACACGGGTTTGGTCTGTCGTTCCACCCTCGACAATAATCCTGTTCAACTCATTTTCCCATATTTCAAAGCCTTTTTCTTCGGTTTTTTCGAAAGAATCGTTTCCAATCTCCCGTTGCATGTTTAGTTCAGCCTGTTCGGGACTTATAAACGACGAAGCAACCTTAACATTTACTTTTTCACCTTTTTTTGTTTTGAAATGAAGAATTGCCCCCACGTGATATCCTTCAGCTTTATTTTTTCCCAATGTGTAATTATCACCATTCCAGGTCCCTGTAGTTTCAAAATCCTTATCAAATACCGCAACAAAATAGTTTTTAAAATTTGCAGGAACTCCTCCCGAGTTATTTCTACAATAACCTATAATCTTCCTCTCTTCCGGAAAGACAGTAACCATTGAACCCTGGTTAAACCCGTCTATAAGTATGAATGCAGAGTCAGTTTCGGGAAAAGTAAACCGGAATTGTGCACACCTTTCTGTAGGAGTCAGCTCTGCAGTCACATCGTAATCAGCAAAATAAACACTGTAATAATAGGGTTTTACAACTTCGGCTTTATGCGAAAACCAGGCAGCTCTTTCATCTTCTTTAAACTTCAACTCACCGGTAACCGCCATCAGGCTGAATGCTCCGTAATCATTAATCCACGGACTCGGCTGATGGGTTTGTTTTATTCCTCTTATCTTTTTATCATCATATTTATACATCCATCCATCACCCATTTTACCTGTTTGAGGAGACCAAAAATTCATTCCCCATGGCAAAGTAATTGCAGGATATGTGTTTCCGTTTGACAACGAGAAATCGGATTCTGTTCCCATTAACGGATTAACGTTGTCAACAAGAGCGCCCGCAGGTTGCTCACAACCCTGTTCTTTATTACAGGCATAAAAAACAGACAAAAAGAATAATAAACTGTAAAAGCCAAAGATTTTCATTTTTAATATCTTATTTACTAAAGTCAACATTATAAATCATCTCTCCGATTTCTCCCGTCTGATTACCTTCCGATGGCAAAAAAGAAGTAACGGTAAAAATATCTGCACCTATTTGTTCAATACCCGGATTTGCAAATGATGTTGAACCTTTAGGAGTTTCCGGATCTAACTGATAATAATAAGCTCCGTTGCCAAACATCATTCGCCATTTACTCCAGTCGTTTGGCTCAATCTGAGCTTCCTGAAGAACATAGCTGTTACCATTATACACGAATGAGGAACGTGAACCAAGATTTCCCTGATAGCCCATTTCAATAAGATTATAGTTTGAAACTTCATCTTTCCAGGCTTTCCAGCAACAAAAATTATTTAATATTCCGAAAGCCAGTTGATCTACTACATTGTTATCATAATAATGAAATCCTATCAGGATGTTTGAACTGGTAGGAGAATTGCCAGAAATAATTTTAATATCGGGGGTTCCTTCTGCACTGGGTGAAAACACCCTGTTTAATGAAACCGTGTTTGCCGGGATATTGTTTTTCAGGTCGTCATAAGATGCATAATATCTTACCTGTATATTATTTGAACCTTCCACAGTATCCTGTTCATTAGCCAGCAAATATCCGCCTTCCCACTTCTTCAGGTCTCCCTGGTGAGCTCTGTCACCCAATTCAGTTATGAATGTCCATGTAGCCAAATCATTACTACCAGCCAGATAAAGCTGAAAATGATTATCATCAACCATTGAATGATAAACACCCAAATAGGTATAATCATCTTCATCTACCTTTAGAACCTTTAACACATCAGTACTCACCCCTCTGTCATCCTTTCTGTCAAAGAAGTACAGGTTTTTAGTAACAGCATTCAACTCTTCAATCATATTATTAGTTTCGGCATTATCGGTAAACCACCAGCTATATGCAATATTCAGATTTTTTTTATTTGAATATCCCTGCAATGTTTCAACAGAATAACTTGTATGATTTGAATTTTCACTTATTATTGTATTCCTTAAATCACTTAAAGTTAATGATAGTAATTCTGATTCACTTCTGATTCCTGCATCCAAAAGAAATTTATACATTATTGCACTATATGCCAAATCCTCATCCGTCATATCCTGCAATGTGGATACATCTTCATTAATACGGTTGTTTAATTCGGTAATCATAGAATTTCTTAAATCATCATAAGTATCATCCCATATTGTGGATATATCACGCCAGTTTGTATAGATAAAGGTTTTCACCAAGACATTTTCATTAGTCGTCTCAACAACCGGAGTTTCCTCACTGCAGAGTTCTGATTCTAACGGATCTTGTTCTGTGAACCCGAAAACAAAGAACACCAGAACAAAGATTTGCAGAATTAATAGTATTTTTTTCATAATATCACATAGTATACTCCTGCTTAACATATTACAGAGAGTTGATTAATAATTAACGTTTACTAAATTGAGGTAAATAAAAACAGCCGAAAGCCCTTTCCCTGGCAATAACTTTAACGCAAAGACGCCCGTATGTTATAAACATATGAATTATAACATTAGCGTCTTTGTGTTATGTCAATAGTAATAAATACTATTTTTTATTAACCCTTTTACCTGTTTTGAATTTTATATGTACTTCTGGTTTTATCCGATTCAATTTCAATTATCAGGAATCCTTTATTAAAGAACTGCTCATTCGAAGACTTTAATTTTGTATCGAGCAACTTAATACCTGCTATATTATAAATTCTTATAGTTGCATCTTGCTCTGCTCCAATAACCGTAATAACACCACCATGTGCAAAAACTTTTGCACTTGAAGCACTCTTGTTATTTCTGATTGCAGTTGTTGTACCCATTCTCAGAACAGGTCCTTCATCAGTAAGTTCCCACACATTATTAAAATCCCAGTTAGGTAATGAATCTGCATAAAACTGAGCATTTAAAACATGGTCAGTCATATTAATGCTGGCTCCGTCTTTTCCGTTTGAGTCGTCCTCCCAGGCCGATTTATATGGATCAACTAACTCAATATCTGCCAGGCCATAATTTTTAGAATAAGTTGCAGCAGCATGATTGGCAATAATCCGGTATGTTTTTTCTATATCGGGATTTACAGTTTCGAGTTTGGTATGAAGAGCCATACACTCTGTTATATCAACTACTTTATCGGCACCATCGGCAATTCCTAAAATACCGCCGGTAAAACCACTTTCCGACTTAACAGTTCCTTTTCCATAACAACGTGTAATTACAGATCCTTCATCCTGTGCCCAACCCACAACTCCGCCAACCTGCCAGGCTGATGAATAAACAGTTGCATCACAATAACAATCCTGTACGGTGGTTCCGCCTTCCATATGACCGATAAGACCTCCCACATGATCACTTCCATTCACTGAAATATTCTCAACATAACATTCCGACACATTAGTCTGGTAAGCAAACCCGATTAGACCTCCCGATTTTCCGGAAGAGTATACTTCGCTTCCCTGAGGGCCGCTAACTGCAAAACATCTGGTTACAGTGGCAGATATTGTTTTTCCGGCAAGCAAACCAACATTCTGAGGTGCTTCAACATAAGCGTCGTAAAGCCCTAAGTTGCTAACCGTAGCCCCGCTAAGTACAGAAAACAAACCATAGTTTTCGCCATCACTATTAGTGTACTCCAGATTTTTAATCATAAATCCCTGTCCATCCAGAGTACCCTGAAACTCAAACGGAACCCAGGTATTACCACTCATATCAATATCATTATCCAGCACATAGGAGTTAGTAGGATCATTTCGCATATTATCAAGACCGGCAAAATCACTTATGTGTATTTGCGCATTTAATGTCAGTGCTGCCCAAGCCATAACAAAACTCAGGATACTTTTTTCAAAGAAGTAATTTTTTGTTTTCATAATTAATGAATTTGTTAAGTTAATAATAAGTAGATAAAAACTCGGTTGTTTGTTCAGGTCTTTCATGCATTCTTAATTGCCATATTAATTCCTCAACATTAACAACTTTTGTTTTAGCGTTTATTTTTCTTTTACACCATGAAGCAGGTAACGGTCCGGACTCTGTTCCGTCAATGTTTTCTTCAATAGGATCCATCGAATCTCCGATATCTTTGAATTTTGACCATGCGTGTACTGCAACCAAAGAGAATGACATATCATCATTTTCAGCCAGTTCGTTTATTTTAGTGGCTATATAAGTTGGCGTTCCCTGGTTCTCCATATTTACTGTACCATAATTCCATATAGCATATTTTGCAGTAATTACCGGGATATCTATTCCGTCACTGTTAGTAAACCACATTATTTCACCGTTACCTGCCGAATATGGGTCATATTGAATAGCAATTATTCCGATTAACTGATTATTATTTTGAATATACGCCCTGTAAGCCTCTTTGGCTTCTTCAGAGTTTACATCCTGACAAATAAGACCTAAAACTTTAACACGGTGCTGACGCATATGAGCTGCTACCTTTTTCGATATCTCATCCAACAATTCTGTTCTGTTTTTATTTATTCCAAAATTGTCAGGATAATAATATCCACCTCCTCCAAACTCTATAAGAGTATTATTAGGCACCTGTGACGAAATTATTCTATCAAGTTGTATCGGAGATATCATTGACAGGTTTGCAACAGGTAATCCAAATGACATTTGAAGGTCATAATTCTCGTTATTAAGAAAATAAGTATTGTTTAGGAAATCATTCATCATCCATTGTACATTATCGCCATCGGTAAGAAAAAACGAAGCATAATTCACACTATCCGAATAGTTTATAAACTGCGGATTAGTTACAGAAACAAGTCCTGGCTGATTGTTTTTATAATCCTGCGACATCATCGGGATATTCCATATCCAGTCACTTGGAACCATCATATTTCCTGACCTTGAAACCGGATCAACAAACACATTCTCACCTTCAATAGCAGACTCCCATCCAAGTACGGGTGACAACGGTTTCAGCCAATCCAGAACCTCTTCAAACAGTTCTTTGTTATCTCCTCTTGCTGTAGAACCAAAACTCTTATAATAATTAACAGCCATCAACCTGTTGGCAATTGCAAAACTTTTAAGATTGCCGGTTAATGTCGGCATAAGTACTAATGCATTGTTATTACATTTATCCTTAAACTCACTCCAGGCATCAGCCAGTGTTTTATACCTTGCATCGTATTTCAATTCATATCCAAGCTCCTTTATTCTGTCCTCGTATGCCTGCTCGATAATGACAGACTGGTACACATGCGATGCTATAGTGGCTACAGTAAGACTCTCCTGATTTCTGGTTTTACAAAGCACATAACCTTTAATATGGCTTTTAACATTTTCATGATATTCCAGCAATTCCCAGGTTGTCTGTCTGCCGTTTTCTTTAAGTCCCAGCCTCTTTAATATCTCTGTATAACTGGAATTGTCGGCATCCGTCCACACCAGTGTTGAACTATTACCTTCATTAACAGCCAAAGCAGTCAAGCCGATTATCGATTCAGCAAGGATTGTATTACGCAGGCTGTTATCGTCAAATGTATTATCATTACTTGTTGCATTTACCACAACCCAGTAATCCTTGGCTCTCTTTTGTAACGGCAGCCAGTATTGTCCCTCATCTCTGATCGGATCATACTGCTCTATATATAACTTTTTAACATCAGTGCTGTCCTCTCTAAAATCATCTGGATCCGGCGATTTGTACACCTCGCATCCGTTAGTGAGCAACAACATCAATAAAGAAATAATCATTATATTTTTCATGTTTAATCGTTTTATATATTTTTCAATATCCCGGATTTTGAGTAAGTCCGGTTAGTCTGTCTATTTCATCCTGAGGAATAGGCCTTACTAAATGATTCGTATTTAAATTGTCATACTTCTGAACAAAAATGTTATACTCATAGGCCCGTTCTATAAGCTTGCCGGTACGTTTCAAATCGAACCACCGGTCATGTTCGCCCAATAATTCTCTGGCACGCTCATCCAGAATCACATTTAAATCTATATCGGTAAAGTCCTCGACTCCGGCTCGACGCCTGATAGTATTCAATCTTTCCAGGGCTTTAATACTTTCATCAGCCCCCAAATAAGCTTCAGCAGACAAAAGATAGATATCACCTAATCTGAATACAACATCCTCTCTGGTTCCCTTACCTGCCCATTGCATTTTAGTATCCTTAAATTTTCTTATGATTGGCATTCTGTCGGAACCATTTTTTAAAACCTCAAGAGCCGTTGATTGCGGATACCATACATATTCACCATCTTTCTGAAAAGGGTAATAGTTTAATGCTCCATTATCATTTCCTGAATAATCATTCCACACCGGAAAGAATATTCCCAGTTCTCCGTAATACTCACTCTCGGGATTATTCACATAAAACTCACGTTGGAACGTGGCATCATATCTGGAATCCAGATCCGGGTTGGTAAACAATTCGTGAACTTTCGGAATTATCCAGTATTTTCTTTCCATAAATGAATAATCCTCCTGGTTCTTTATAAAGAGTCCGGGTTCCAGAGCTGTAATATTAAATCCGAACAGGCTTTGCTGAGGATTACCCGGGCCTGAAAATTCTTTATCCTCACCATACTGAATTGCCCAGATAATTTCACCGTTGTTTTGATTATCCTCATCAAACACATCCCTGTAGTTGTCTAACAAATAGTAATTATTATCCGAATTAAATATTATCTCATCGAACAATCCGGAGGCAACATTAAAGTCGTCACTGTTAGCATATGATCTATATGCTCTTGTAAGATAAAGTTTACCAAGCAGGCTTTTAATTGCAGCTTTTGATATTCTTCCGGGTTCTGCAGATCTCCATGGTAACAACTCTTCCACCGACCTCAATTCACTTATCATAAATTCATAAATATTTTCCTCCGGAGTTCTTTCCACTTCAGTTATTATGGTAGCATTTTCCTCTGTTAACAATGGAACCGGGCCAAATGTCTCCACCAGATAGTAATATGCCAAAACACGTTGAAACTTTCCCTGTGCAATAATTGAGTTATAATCATCCGTAGTCATTCCCTCTTCGTCGGGATTACATCTGTTTAATAATATGTTTGTTTCCTGAACTATTTTATAAAGGTTGTTCCAATACGGAAATATAATTCCTGCAGTTGAGTTAAAGGAAGCATCATAGCCATTAAACATTCTTTCATCGGGACTCTCGGTAATTGCCATATACAAATCAGTACCGTAATATTGTAACTCACCAGTATTATATACATTCCTGAATTTTGAATATATATCAACCAGTAACTTCTCCTGTCCCTTTTTAGAATTATATAAATCATCTGTTGCAACAGAC
>JAADEM010000177.1 GCA_013153405.1 Chlorobiota bacterium | reverse complement strand
GAGATAGAAGCCTGCAGATGCTGATAAAGATTTTGTTATAAATGTTTGTATTGCGGTGTGATTCTCGAAGGAGAAATTTCCGGTAAACTGGCCGAAATAAAAATTCATTGATGTTCCGATATACAGATAGTCATAAAGTTTTGCATCAAGTCTTGCTTTAGTGTATGCAAAAATTCCCTGTCCTAGTAGCGCGGGGCTTCTGTTTGTCAGAAAGTGTTTGTTCAGTTCATCTATGTTGCCCTTGTTTAGCGGGATGCCACCATCGGCACCCAGATTAAGAGTAACGATAATAAAAGGTTGCTTTTGTATGCATCCTACATCGTGGTAAAAAGCATAGCTGAAAAATACCTCATTGCGAACTGATAAAACAACAGGAATATCGGCAAGAGAATCGATGTATTCATAATGTCCGTTGTTCTGAGCCCAGTTCATTCCAGGAGTTGCGCTATACAGACCGTGGCGGCTTGCTATTTTTATTTTGTCATCTTTCCATCGTTTTTTAATGAAAATATTCGGTATCCAGTAATCATATCCCAGTACGGTTGATATTTCTACATCTTGTTTTATCCCGTATCTGGAGGGTGAGATTAAGCTTACATTGCCGGCTCCTACATAAACGGTATTTGCCGTTTCACTTCCCCAGAATATATCATCGCGATCGGTATTCTCTTTCGAGCCCATAGGTTGAAGCGGATTGAAAGCATTGCTGTCTTTGTTCTTTTTTCTGGCCTCTTCCTGCCTTTTGCGTATTTCCCGTTTGGAGGTTCGCTTGTTTAGTCTGGCTTTCTTATTTGATTGTGAAAAAACAGAAACCTGAAATATTAAAATTAATAATGTTATTCCGGCATATCGCATTTTAAAAAATGTTTTTGCGTTTAATATTATAACAGTAATTGGGTCATATTATTGTATTCACGGTTAGCTTAGTATATGTACGACAGTTGTCATAGCATTAGCTGAAATGTTTTTTTGTATTAAAATAAAAACCCAGGAAACTAAAAGTGCAAAAAAAGTTTCCAGAGTGTAGAAAGTTTTATATTTTTGCTGCCATGGAAAATAAACGCAAAGCAATAATAGAACGCTCCTGGGAATTGTTCCGGAAATACGGAATAAAAAGTATCAGCATGGATGATATTGCCAGGGAAATGGGAATGTCGAAAAAAACATTATACCAGATTGTAAAGGACAAGAATGATTTGGTTGCCGGAGTTATTGAGATTGTTAAAGAATGGGTAAGCCGTTTTTGGCAGGTTTTCCACGACGACAGTCTGAATGCTATTGAACAGCATTGTCATCAACGTGAGGCGGTAAAAGAGTTACATAAGCAATTCAATCCCACCTTCTCATTCGATTTAAGGAAGTATTATCCTGAGTTTTACCGGGGATTGAATGAATGGCGGCGGAATGTAATTATGGACGCTCATGTTACTAATATTGAAAAGGGTAAAAAAGAGGGGCTTTACAGGAGTAATATTAATTCAGAGGTGATAGCAAAGCTGATAGTTGCGCATCATCTTTATACGTTTGACCCGACAAATGAGATTTTTGAAACAACCGATATTGTTGATTTTGAGGTTGTGGAGCAGTTTTATTTGTATCATTTACGGGGGTTGAGTACGGAAAAAGGCCTTAAAGAGCTTGATAGGTTATTTGCTAACAATAAAAAGTCGGATAATGCATAGGGTAAATGAAAGGTTAAAAAGTTTAGGTTTGAGCTTTTTAATGCTGTTGGGAATTAGTAATGCCGGCAGGGCACAGCAGAGTGACACTCTTGTGGTTTCGTTTAATGAGGCATTGCAATATGCCACTGAGAATGCATATCAGAGCAAAAGTGCTGGATATGATATCGCAGCAGCGCAGAAACAGGTGTGGGAGTATCTTTCAGTTGGATTTCCTCAGGTTAATATGGCCGGAGGGTTGAATGACAACCTGTCTATTCAGGAAAATTATATCACGATGGAAGATGAACAGGGTAACAAGCAGGTTATAAAAATCAAGTTCGGTTCACAGTATTCATGGAATGTCGGAGGAACAATAGATCAGTTGCTGCTCGACGGCTCATATTTTCTTGGCGTGAAAGCCAGCCGGATATTTGTTGAAATGGCACGGCACAAAAAACAAAAGACAGAGATTGATGTGCGGGAAAATGTGGCAAAGGCTTACCTTGTTGCTTTGGTGGCTAAAAAAAATCTGACAATATTCAAGCAGAACCTAAAGGTAAACGAACAGACACTGAAAGAGACCGAGGCTCTTTACAAAAACGGATTCAGGGAAGAACTTGATGTGGATCAGATAAGGCTGATGGTGAACAATAGTAAAAATATGGTACTTGAAGCCGAACGTCAATTGATGGTGGCAAAAGCAGTGCTGAAATTTTCGATGGGTCTGAAAATAGAGACACCGTTGGTTCTTAACGACGAGCTTGATAACTTGATAGTGCCGGTGTTGTCGGAGAAGGTCGACATGAATGCTTTTGATGTAAACAATATGGTTGATTATACCATCTCTGAAACCCAGGAAGAGATACAGCGTCTGAAGATGAAAAATGAACAGGCTCAGTACTATCCCAAACTGAATGCTTTTTACAGTTATACCCATTATGAGTTCGGTGATAAATTGTCGCAGATGAATACCAGTGCGGGACAGGTCTTAGGATTGAAGTTATCAATGCCAATATTTACAACAGGACGACGTCATGCAATAGTTAGTAAGGAAAAGATGAATCTGCTGAAAGTGCAAAATGAGAAAATGATGATGGAAGAGAACCTGAAAAGAGAATTCCTTGTGGCTTCTACTAACCTGCTGAATGCAAGAGAGAAATACAGTAATGACAAATATGCGGTAGATATAGCCGAAAGGGTTTACGACAAGACACGTATCAAATTTAAAAACGGACTGTCGTCAAGTACCGAGCTTTCGCAGAATGAAGGACAATTTATAAAGTCTCAGATAAGTTTTATTCAGTCCACACTTAATGTTCTGGATAATTTTATTCAGTATCGTAAAGCTCTGGGAAGTCTGTGATTTTAAATTCAAGAAATTAAATTTTTTAATAAGTAAACAATAATATTAAACATACTCTTCTGCTGTCCCGGGGATACAATGAAGAGCTAAAATAACATACTGATGAAAAAACTGGTTTCTGTAATTCTTATAATTTTTCTGGCCGGTTGTTCGGGCACAGGTGACAAAAAAGCAAAAGAAAAGCAGCTCGAGGAATATAAAGAAGAGCTTAGTCGTCTGAAAAAAGAGATTTCGAAGTTGGAAAAAGAGCTTGCTGAAGAGTCGGGATCGCATGTGGTAAATGTTTATGTCGAACAGGTAAAACCTGCGGAGTTCAGGCACTATGTTGATGTGTCGGGCAATGTAAATACAGATAAAAATATTGTGGTAAGTCCTGAAACGGGAGGTAATATTGTTTCCATTGATGTGAAAGAGGGCGATAAGGTAAGAAAAGGTCAAATATTGGGACGACTCAATACCGAAATGATAGAACGCACAATTAAAGAAGTACAGATTAATTATGAGCTTGCCGTTACTACCTATAACCGCCGCAAAAATCTGTGGGACCAGAATATTGGTTCCGAAATGGAATATCTGCAGGCAAAATCACAAAAGGAATCGCTTGAGCAAAAACTGGAATCGTTAAAGGCACAGCTTGACATGGCTCTTATTAAATCTCCTATTGATGGTGTTGTGGATGAGATTATTCAGAAAACAGGTGAGATAGCCGGACCGCAAATTCCTTTTGCAAGAGTGGTTAATCTTGATAAACTGTATATAATAGCAGATGTTTCTGAAATGTATTTGCCCCAAATACATAAAGGCGAAGAGGTTGAGATTAGTTTTCCGGTAATAGATAAAAAAATCAGAAAAAGAATATACAGAGTATCGAATGTGATAGATCCTGTTTCAAGGACTTTTCGTGTCAGGGTTAATCTGAACAATGAGGACAATTTGATAAAACCGAATATGTTGGCAGTATTGAAACTACTCATTTATTCCAATGAGAATGCAATAGTGGTTCCTTCAATACTGATTAAGAAAGACTTTACGGGTGAATTTATTTTTATTGCTGAAAAAGAGGGAGATAGATGGTATGCACGTAAGCGGTATCTGGTTACAGGAATTAATAATAACAATCAGACGGTAGTGCTGCAGGGACTGAAGGAGGGTGATGCCCTGATAGTAAAAGGTTATGCACAGGTAGTAGACGGAGCAGAGATTAATCCGGAATCAGTAAAAAAGTAAAAGCGGTTTAACGGAAATAAAGTAGGGAGGAAAAGACACCGGAATAGTTTGATTCCTGAAAATTAAAATTACACAGATGAAAGAAAAAGTTTCTTCACGTAAGTTCAAACCCACACTTTGGGCACTTGAAAATAAAAATACGGTATATATCCTTACAGTGTTTTTATTCATAGCAGGTATGTGGTCGTACCGGACCATGCAGCGGGAGCTGTTTCCCGAGGTTGTGGTTCCGTACATTATGGTAACCACATCATATCCGGGAAATAGTCCGCTTGATATCGAAAACCTGATAACAAGGCCGATAGAGAAAGAACTAAAAGACCTTAACGGAGTTAAGAAAATGACGTCGGCATCGTATCAGGATTATAGTATGGTGCTGGTTGAGTTTGAAACCGATGTGGATGTGGAACAGGCAAAGTGGGATGTAAAAGACAAGGTTGATAATGCTAAACGTGAACTTCCTGATGATCTTCAGGACGATCCGGTTGTTGAGGATATTGATATGTCGGAATTGCCTGTTCTTAATATTAACCTTTCGGGTGACTACAGCATTTACGAGTTGAAAAAATTTGCCGAAGAGCTTCAGGATGAGTTTGAATCATTGCGTGAGATCCGTGATGCCAAAATAAAAGGTGTTGATGAGCGTGAGATAAAAATTCATGTTGATCCGCACAAAATGGCAGCTTACGATTTGTCGTTCCGGGATATTGAATTAGCCATTCAGGGCGAAAATATCACTATGGGTGCTGGTGAGATTATTGTGGACGGAACCCGACGCTCAATACGTGTTAAAGCCGACTACACTAATATGGAGGAAATAAGGAATACGATAATAAAAGATGTTAACGGGAAGGCGGTTTATATAAAAGATGTAGCAGAAGTAATCGATGGTTTTGAAGAGAAAAGCACAATATCACGACTTAATAGAAATCCGGTTGTTACACTTGCAATAGTGAAAAAAAGCGGAGAAAACCTGCTTGATGCTACCGATAAACTGTTTCGTATTATTGATGAAAAACAGGCTGCCAATGCTTTGCCTAAAGATTTGAAGATAACGGTTACGGATGATAAATCGGTTTTTATCCGTGACCAGATCAGCAATCTTGAAAACAGTATTCTGATGGGAATGATTCTGGTTATTGTTATCCTTTATCTGTTTATGGGATTGCGAAACGCTATCTTTTCCGGCCTTGCCATTCCAATGTCAATGTTCATTTCATTTCTTATTCTGAAACAGATTGGTTACACCATAAATGGTATGGTACTGTTCAGTCTGGTACTAGCTCTTGGTATGCTTGTGGATAATGCCATTGTGGTCATCGAGAATGTTTATCGTATGATGGAGCACGGAGTAAAAAGGGAAAAAGCAGTTAAAAACGGAACAAGTGAGATTGCAATTCCTATCATATCATCAACAGCTACTACCCTTGCTGCTTTTCTCCCTCTTATTTTCTGGCCGGGAATGGTGGGAAGTTTTATGAGATACCTGCCGGTTACACTCATCATAGTTCTTTCGTCGTCTTTGTTTGTTGCTCTGGTTCTTAATCCGGTGTTTGCGGCTAAATTCATGAAGCTTGAAAAGGATGAAGAGGAGAAAAAAGACAACCGTAAGGTGTTTATGTTTACAGGAGCGATGGCATTGCTGGGTATTGTATCTTATTTGTCGGGAGATATTCTTTGGGGCAATTTGCTGGTTTTACCACTGCTTGTTACATTGTTTAATCTGTTTGTGTTGAAACCAGGAGCCAAAAGATTCCAGCATTCTGTTTTGCCAAAAATAGAGTCAGGGTATGAATGGACGTTGAGAAAAGCTCTTGGCCGAAGAACTTCGGTGTGGCTGCTGGTAATTGCAGTTTTCGGATTTTTCTTTTCAATATTATTTTACAAAATGACAAATCCCAATGTGATATTTTTCCCGGTTAATGAGCCTAAAAGTATTTATATCACTATGGAATTGCCACTTGGCTCCGATATTGAAACTACCGACAAACTGACAAAAGAAGCTGAGGATGTTCTTTACTCTACGCTTAAACCGTATATGGATATTGTAAAATCAATAGGAGTTACGGTAGGAAGCGGTAAGGGTGATTTCTTTGAGTCGGGAAAAAGCCCGAATAAATCACTCATAACAATAACCTTTGTCGACTATCAGTATCGTCATGGAATAGAGACTGGTGATGTTATGAAGCAGGTTACAGAGAGTTTTAAGGGGTTTGTGGGAGCTAAAATATTTATTGAGAAGGATAAACACGGACCACCGGTGGGAAAACCAATCAATATTGAGATATCCGGGGATGATTACCAACAGTTGATTACTCTTGCCAAAGATATAAAACAACTGCTGGATGATGATCATATTCCGGGTATAGAGAACCTTAAACTTGATATAAACACGAACAAGCCTGAGATGCTTCTGCATGTCGACAGGGATAAGGTGAGACGCCTTGGTTTATCAACCCGGGATGTTGTAATGCAGTTACGTACAGCATTGTATGGAAGTGAGGTAAGTAAATTCAAGGATGGAGAGGATGAATATGATATAATGCTGCGGCTTCAGGATAAGTACAGGTATGATGTTACATCATTGATGAATCAAAAGATAAAGATTGATAAAAAAGGAAAAAAAGGACTGATACCTGTTTCGGCTGTTGCTACATATGAGTATACCACAACTTATGAAAAGATTCAGCGTATTGATAACAAACGGGAGATAACAATATATTCGAATATTATTGAAGGATATAACGGAAATGTGATAAATGCAAGGATAAAGGAGTTGCTGGATAATTATTCAATGCCTGCAGGTTACAGGTGGAAGATTACGGGAGAACAGGAAAAACAGAAAGAAACAGCTGATTTTTTGGCGGTAGCTTTGCTTCTTGCCATAGCCCTTATTTCGATGATTCTTATTACACAGTTTAATTCGGGTGTGAAACCTGCAATTATTATAGGAACAGTAGGTCTGAGTACGATCGGAGTATTTTTAGGACTTGGAATCTTTAACATGGATTTTATAATATTGATGACAGGAGTTGGAATTGTGTCGCTGGCAGGTATTGTTGTAAACAACGGAATAGTTCTGATTGACTATATTGATCTATTACGTTTGAACCGCAAGCATGAACTTGGCCTGGGCGAAAACTGGCGCTTGCCTGAAAAAGATGAAATAGAACTGGTGGTGAAAGGAGGAAAAACCCGTTTACGACCGGTTATGCTTACAGCAATTACAACTGTATTGGGGCTGGTTCCAATGGCAGTCGGTCTGAATTTCGATTTCTTCGGACTTTTCACCAAACTTGATCCCAATATTTATTTTGGCGGATATAATGCTGATTTCTGGTCGCCTATGGCATGGACTGTTAT
Organism: Chlorobiota bacterium; assembly: GCA_013153405.1. Classification (GTDB taxonomy): domain Bacteria; phylum Bacteroidota; class Bacteroidia; order Bacteroidales; family Marinilabiliaceae; genus JAADEM01. The sequence goes on along the minus strand of JAADEM010000177.1, from coordinate 3,585 downwards.
TTTCGGGCTTTCAACATCAACAATACTTACTCTTATATTTGCTCCGGTAATGTATAATCTTGCTGTAAGGGTAAGGAACAGGATAAAACCTGAAAAGATAGATTAGTAAAATTAATGTAAATAAAAGTAACGGCAATGAATTTTGTAGAGGATGTCCTAAAAGTAAAACATAATGTCATTGCATCCATTCAGAGAGTCCCGTTTGACTAGGTCGGGTCTACATGGTGGTTTGTCGGGCAGGCTTTATTTCATTACCAATGATGGAGTTGCTTAAGACGCAGGTTGTTAACAAGATTTGTGCGTCATTGCGACCCCCATTTTATGGAGAGAAGCCTGTCTGCGCCGAGCTTTCGGCAGGCAGGCAATCTCAGAACGGTCGAGATCGCTTCTTCGCTGCACTCATCGCGATGACGCTAATATTTAGTCATTTACTCATTATGCCCCAAAAATTTGGAGTGAAATCTCTGAATGATAACTTTGGGGACATCCTCTATTGTTTTTCTTATAAATCTTCCGCAGGCGAAGTCTTTGTTATTTTTGTTTGTGATAAATTGTTGATAGTAAATTGTTGTTCTTCTATCGGGGTATTATTTTCTTTTCCTATTTTTACCATATAATCAGAAAAATTAAAAATCAATGCGGCAATATCTTGATCTTTTACAACGTGTGCTTGACGAAGGGGTAAAAAAAGAAGACAGAACAGGGACCGGAACAATCAGTGTTTTCGGGCATCAGATGAGGTTTGATTTGTCAGAAGGATTTCCTTTGCTTACTACCAAAAAGCTTCATCTTAAATCGATAATTTATGAACTTCTTTGGTTTCTTCAGGGAGCTACTAATGTAAAATACCTTCAGGAACATGGTGTGCGTATCTGGAATGAGTGGGCAAAGGAGGATGGAGAGCTTGGTCCCATTTACGGATATCAATGGCGTTCCTGGCCCGATTACAAAGGTGGCAATATCGATCAGATAGCTCAGGTTATTGATTCAATAAAAAACAATCCGAATTCACGTCGTCATATTGTGAGTGCCTGGAATGTTGGCCAGCTTGATGATATGCAGCTGCCTCCGTGCCATATCCTTTTTCAGTTTTATGTTGCAGATGGAAAACTGAGCTGTCAGCTTTATCAGCGAAGTGCCGATATTTTTCTTGGAGTGCCTTTTAATATTGCTTCGTATGCTCTTCTTACAATGATGATAGCACAGGTAACCGGATTGAAATTAGGTGATTTTGTACATACTCTTGGTGATGCACATATTTATCTTAACCATATTGAGCAGGTTAAGCTTCAGCTTACACGAGAGCCGTACAAATTGCCAAGAATGGAGATAAATACAGATGTGAAAAGCATTGATGATTTTAAATTTGAAGATTTCCAACTGAAAGATTATACTGCTCATCCTCATATTAAGGGTGAGATATCAGTTTAAATAAACTATGGATTTTATGAATGTGATAACATCAGAGTAATCAGTGAAATCTGTGGTGAAAAAAATAATGATGACTTCTAATATATCAATAATTGTCGCAGTAGATAAAAATAACGGTATTGGCCGTAATGGTGACCAGCTTGCCTATATCTCCGGTGATTTAAAGCGCTTTAAAGCTTTAACTACAGGTCACACAATTGTGATGGGGCGCAAAACGTTTGAAGCATTGCCAAAGGGAGCACTCCCTAATCGCCGCAATGTTGTGATTACCCGCAAAAAAGATTTTCACCCTGAAGGTTGTGATGTTTATCATTCTGTTGAAGATGTTCTTAAAACTCTCGGTAATGATGATGAAGTTTTCATAATAGGTGGAGGAGAGATATACAAAGCTTTCCTGCCATATACTCAAAAGATTTACCTTACAGTTATTGAACACGAATTTGAAGGTGTTGATACTTTCTTTCCTGAAATAAATGATAGTGAGTGGGAAACGGCAGAACATGACGGTACGTTTGTGGATGAAAAAAGCGGACTGAATTACCGCTACATTACTTTGAAAAAGAAATAAGCTCAATTTTTTAAGAATTTCTTATCACAAAGCGTTGTGCTCAAACAGCGTTTTGGTATTGTGAATGTTGTTTGTACACAACAAAAAAACAATAAAAATGCTTGAGAATATGTAACATTAAGACAAGTTGTGGAAATAAAATTCCGTTATGGTTGTTTGAATATTTATACTAAAATAAATGGCCGGAGTTTCCGGCTATTTTATTAATATTTCGTTCAGCTCTTCAATGTTTCCCCTGAAAACATTGAAGTCTACAAATCCATCAACGCCATTGAGATTTCCTTTTTCGGTAAACTGCCATATTTTCCATTTACTTGTTTTAGGTTTTTTAACTTCACTGTAATTCGCAATCCAAAGAATGTAATCTTTGAACTCTTTTTTAGAAAGATAGGTTTTGAAATAGTGGTCGTTTGTATACAGTATAGGTTTGACGTTATAATGCTTTTCCACAGTATCGAGCCATCTTTTAAGCCCTATGCAGAGATTTTTTACTGACTGTATTTTAGGTAAGTCTTCAATGTCAAGTATAGGAGGGAGATCTCCGGATTCAAGCTTAACTCGCTTTATGAAATTACCGGCTTGTTTTAATGAGTTTTCATTGGGACGGTAATAGTGGTATGCACCGCGGATTATTTTCCGGCTTTTGAGTTTTTTCCAGTTGTATTTAAAATATATGTCTTTACCGGAGTGTCCCATTGTTGCTCTTACTATTGCAAATGAAACAGGCTTTCCGTTGTTAAAGGTATCAACTCTGGCCCAGTTAACTATTCCCTGATAGTGAGAGAAATCTGTGCCGAAAACATATTCATCATATTTGTTAAAAATCTTTTCAATCTTACTTTTCTCATCAATCGGAGTGGTGAATGTGATATGATTTATTTTTACATAAATGCTTCGTGCTTCCCTGAATATAGAGAACCTAAAGGCAAACAAAAGCATTAAAAGAGAGATTATTATTACAAAAGTGCGGAGCAAGCGTTTATTCTTCTTTTTGCTTTTAGTGTTGCGTTTGGAGATGCTTCGGCGTTTCTTTGTTTTAACAGTTTGTCGGGGCATACCGGCTTAATTTTTAAAATGCCAAAAATAGTATTATATGTTAAATATATTTTGTTGTGTTTTGCCTTATTCAATAGTTTATTTTTTATAAAATTATTTTTGTGCATTTACAATCGTTATGGTACATTAAGAGTCAATAATAAATTAAATGCCTTAACGGGTACAGTTATTTTGCAAATATGATATTTGCAATATCTTTGTAACTGATAACAATTAAAGAATTATGGAGGAAAAAAACGGGAAGCAAATATTTTTTCATACAGGATTAAGTAAAACAGCCAGTACTTTTTTACAGGAAAGAGTTTTTCCTCTTTTCGAAGGAGTGGAATACATTCACCGAATGTACCGTTACAACAGGGTGTTTGATATTATTTCCGGAACCAGAAAGAAAAAAATACTTATTTCAAGAGAGTTTGATAAACAGTTTGAACGTGAATTAAGCCGTTTCTCTCCTAAATATCCGGATATTCAGGTGTTTATCGTATTGCGACGTCAGGACAGCTGGATAGCTTCTCAGTATCGAAGATATT
>JAADEM010000181.1 GCA_013153405.1 Chlorobiota bacterium | reverse complement strand
ACTTGATTAATGAAATTCAATATTTATATTTCGTTTCCTTTCTTTATTTTGAATTTTATTTTTTTCTGACTCTACTAATAAAAAGGTGTTAATTATTTACATATATGAATTTATTAAAAATATTCAAGGATAATTTAAGTTAGTTTACGATTAATCTTTTTCCCAAGAAATGAAGTTCAAGAAAAAGATGTTTTAATCGATATTTTATTTTTATAAATAATTGAGATAATGTAAAGAAATTGCGGATAAAAGAAGTAAAATAAAATGTCTTAGAATTTATATTATGTTAAATAGAGTTTTTGAGTAAACAAAGAAAAAGAGGCTGCCTCACCCGAGACAGCCTCTTAGAAATTATGAATAAATTTATTAATTACTGCTACTACTATTGTCTAATGCCTCGATACGGGCTTTCATTTCATTGTACTTATCCATTCTGTCGAATCTGTAATACAAACCTTTCAGACTCTCAAGAACATTTCGGTCATTTGGATTAATTTCCAAAGCTTTTTCAAGATAAGGTAATGCCTTTTCCCAATATCCTTCAGCCATTTTCTTAGCTTTCTGGAATTCTTTATAATCTGACATTTCATTAGCTTTGTTCTGCTCTTCAACACCTTTGTTGTAATATATAACACCTATATTATACAAGGCATCAAACATCTTAGGATCAATCTCGATTGCTTTTTTATAGTTTTCAATTGATTTTTCCTTATCAATACTCTCGTATAGAACTCCTCGTGCCATATAATATCTGGCATTTTCGGGATCTTTTTCAATAGCTTTGTTCAGATACTCAAGAGCAGCATCATTTTGTTCTGTAGAAATGTAATACTGAATTAAAGAGGTTAAAACTCTTTCATCCTCAGGATATTTTTCAAAGCCCATTTTCAGAGTTTCTCCCATTTTGGCAGAATCTCCCATATTGGAATATACTTGAGTAAGCAGAAGAACAGCATCTCCTCCTCCATAGCCAAGCTCTATGGTTTTCTTAAAATAATTTTCTGCATCTTTCCAGTCTTTGGCATTGTATGCTGCAAGAGCACAGTTGTATATAATGGTAGTATCAACTGTTGCGTCTTCAGGCTTAAGACCTTCAAGTTTGTTAATTGCATCTTCAAGTTTCAGAACAGCATCAAAAGCCTTGTAAGATGTTTCATAATCTTCTTTGTTAAATGCCTCTATAGCAGCATTTGTTAGATCCTGAGTAAAGAATGTAAGGGCAAAAAGAATATCTTTTTTATACTTACCTTTTTTCTTTCCTTTTTCATCGCCTTTAAGATCAAGTTCAATGGCCTTCTGATAAAAATCATAAGCCTTCATAATTCCCTGATCGTCTTTACCGTTTTTATACAGCTCAGTATAAACTTTAGCGGCTACGATATAAGTTTTTGGCCAGGTATTTGACTTTTCGTTAGCAAGGGCGGCATCAATAGCTTTCTTTGCGTTATCGAGGTCATTGGTAGTCAAATAACTATCAGCAGCAGTAACTTTACCTTTCTGAGCGTATGCTGCTGAAATGCTGAATACTAAAATTAATAATAGAATAATTCGTTTCATATCACATAGGTTTATAATAGTTTGTCGTAAAGATAAATATTTATAATAATTATTCATTTGTTTCTGGGGCTGAATTTTCAGGTGCAGCGCCATTCTCCTTTCCATTATCAGGATTTGCATCCTCATTTTCATTATTTGCTTCTTCAAGACTGGACGATGACGGTACTTTTGTTACTGATGCAATCTCATCCTGCTTTTTATCCAGATTTATCAGGCGAACACCCTGTGTAGCCCTTCCTAGTACTCTGATATCTTTAACTGCCAGTCTTATAGCTATACCTGATTTATTAATAATCATTAAATCGTGTTCATCCGTAACATTTTTTATAGCAATAAGATTACCGGTTTTTTCAGTGATACGCATTGTTTTCACACCTTTGCCACCTCTGTTGGTTACTCTGTAATCCTCAAGCTTGGAACGTTTTCCATAACCTTTTTCCGACACCACTAAGATATCTTCATCAGGATTAGACACACAAATCATGCCAACAACAGCGTCATTGGGAGCCGAAAGTGTTATTCCTTTAACACCTGCTGCGGTTCTTCCCATGCTTCTGACAAGCTTTTCATTAAACCTGATAGCACGACCAGATCTTGTGGCCATAAGTACTTCCGCTTCTCCGTCGGTTAAACGTGCCTCCAGTAGTTCGTCATTTTCCTTTATGGTTATTGCATTTACGCCATTAACTCTTGGTCGCGAATAGTGTTTTAATGAGGTTTTTTTAATAATTCCGTTTCTTGTCCCCATTATTATATAATGCGAGTTCAGGTATTCTTCATCATTAAGCTTTTTAACTTTAACAAAAGCCTTTACTTTATCATCAGGATCAATATTCAAAAGATTCTGAATTGCTCTACCTTTACTGTTTTTCGCCCCCTCGGGTATTTCATAAACTTTAAGCCAGAAACAACGTCCCTTCTGGGTGAAAAACATCATTGTGTTGTGCATTGATGCCGGATAGATGTACTCGATAAAGTCATTATCACGGGTCGTTGAACCTTTGGCTCCTACACCACCTCTTCCCTGTGTTCTGAATTCTGCCAACGGGGTACGTTTTATGTATCCCATGTGAGAAACCGTGATAATCATCTCATCATCAGCATAGAAATCTTCCGGATTGAATTCTTCTGAATTGTAAACGATATCGGTACGGCGATCATCACCGTATTTATTGTCAATCTCCTCGAGTTCCTCCTTTATTATATTCATTCTAAGCTCTTTGTTAGCCAGAATGTCTTTCAGGTGGGCAATTTCTTTGATAAGATCTTCGTATTCAGCTCTTAGTTTGTCCTGTTCAAGTCCGGTTAGCTGTCGAAGGCGCATCTCCACAATAGCTCTTGACTGCACATCGGTAAGTTCAAATCTTTTTATCAGGTTTTCACGGGCTTCATCCGGAGTTTGTGCTGCTCTTATTATTTTTATTACTTCGTCGATGTTATCACTTGCAATAATTAATCCCTCCAGTATATGGGCACGTTTTTCTGCCTGTTCAAGTTCATACTGGGTACGACGAACAACAACCTCATGGCGGTGTTCGATAAAATAATGAATAAGATCCTTCAGGTTCAGCATTCGCGGACGTCCGTTTACCAGTGCAATATTATTTACACTGAACGAAGTCTGCATTGCCGTATACTTGTACAGATGGTTAAGTACGACATTGGCAATGGCATCTCTTTTGAGATCGATAACAATACGCATTCCCTGGCGGTCCGACTCATCGTTTACATTTGAAATACCGTCAATTTTCTTTTCATTTACCAAGTCGGCAATTTTCATTATGAGTTCTGCCTTATTAACAAGGTACGGTATCTCTGATACAATTATTTTTTCTCTGCCATGAGAATCGGTTTCAATATCAGTACGGGCTCTGACCACGACTCTGCCTCTGCCAGTTTTAAAAGCATCAATAACTCCCTGATAGCCATAAATAATACCACCGGTAGGAAAATCTGGTGCTTTAATATATTGCATCAATTCATCAATCTCAATTTCAGGATTGTCGATTTGAGCAACAATTGCTTTAATTACTTCTCTGAGATTATGCGGAGGCATGTTGGTTGCCATACCAACGGCAATACCTGATGCTCCATTTATTAAAAGATTTGGTATTCGGGTGGGCAGAACTGTGGGTTCCTGCAGGGAGTCATCGAAATTAAGCTGAAAATCAACAGTATTTTTATCGATATCCCTTAACATCTCTTCGGCAAGCTTGCCTAATCTGGCCTCCGTATAACGCATGGCTGCGGGACTGTCTCCGTCTACAGAACCATAGTTACCCTGACCATCGATAAGAGGATAGCGCAAAGACCATTCCTGAGCCATTCTTACCATTGCAAAATATACCGATGAGTCGCCGTGCGGGTGAAACTTACCCAGCACCTCTCCCACTATTCTTGCCGATTTTTTATATGGTTTATTTGAAGCCACACCCAATTCGCTCATTCCGTAAAGAACGCGACGGTGAACAGGTTTCAGTCCGTCGCGTACATCTGGTAAAGCTCTGGAAACAATTACCGACATCGAATAATCGATATAAGCCGATTTCATTTCCTCTTCTATGTCAATCTGGATTATTCTTTCTCCTTCTGCCATTTATTATTAATTTAGGTTAATTCCGTTATATAAAAAAAAGGCCTTTAAGCCATCTTTAAAAAACGCACTAATTTAGTTATAATCCCGCGAATCAGAAAGAGTTTAAACTCACAATTTATCAACAATTATTTAAGAAATGTTATTTCATGTTTTTATATTATTTTTGGAGGAAAAATTGATTGAATTATTACTACTTTTATAAAACTATTTTAGTTGTTTCACGTTTAAAATATACGCGAACTTGAGATATATAAATATGGACCTTAATTTTTCACCGAGAATAAGAGATGTTATCTCCTTCAGTAAAGAAGAAGCCGAGCGTTTGGGAAATCATTATATTCTTCCCGAACACCTTATGTTGGGCATACTTCGCGAAGGAGAAGGAACGGCCATTAAGATACTGAAGAGTCTGGGAGTTGATCTTGACAAGATAAAAGAAGAGCTTGACAAACATCTGATAGCAGAAAAACCACACCAGGTAAAGAATATACCTTTGATGAAGTCGTCGGAGCGTATACTAAAACTTGTGCATCTTGAAGCGAGAGCTCTTAAAAGTGAAACAATCAACACCGGACACTTATTATTGGCAATATTAAAGGAAAAAAACAGTTTTATTTGGAAAGTTATGACAGAAGAAAACATATATTACGATAAAGTAAAGCAAATGATGGAGGCTTTGAATCCATCGGCAAGCAGCGAATTCCCTCCTGACGATGATAATGAGAGCCCGTTTTCATCGGGCGGTGGACATGAAGGCCCCAAGCCCGGAGGAGCTGTTAAAAGCAGCTCAGAAACACCTGTACTTGACAATTTTGGCATAGACATTACCAAAGCTGCCGAAGAAGGCAAATTGGATCCTATTGTTGGCAGGGAAAAAGAGATCGAACGTCTGGCTCAAATCCTAAGCCGCAGGAAGAAGAACAATCCTATATTAATCGGAGAACCTGGAGTAGGAAAATCAGCAATAGCTGAAGGTCTTGCCATCAGAATTATAGAGAAAAAAGTATCACGTGTTCTTTTCGATAAAAGAGTTGTTACTCTTGATCTTGCATCGATTGTTGCAGGCACTAAATACCGTGGGCAATTTGAGGAAAGGATGAAGGCTATTCTGAACGAACTGAGCAAAAATCCGAACATCATACTTTTTATTGATGAAATACATACTATTGTAGGTGCAGGAGGGGCTACAGGCTCGCTGGATGCTGCTAACATGCTGAAGCCGGCTCTTGCCCGTGGAGAAATTCAATGTATTGGTGCCACCACTCTTGACGAGTACCGTCAGCATATAGAAAAAGATGGTGCTCTGGAACGACGTTTTCAGAAAGTGATGGTTGAACCTACTTCAATTGAGGAAACTATAGAAATACTCAACAATATAAAAGAGAAATATGAAGATCATCACAATGTTTATTATACGCCAGAAGCTATAAAAGCATGTGTGACCCTTACCGAGAGATATATCACCGATCGTCATTTGCCTGATAAGGCTATTGATGCATTGGATGAGGCAGGCTCGAGAGTGCATATTTCAAACATTGTAGTACCAGAAAAAATTCTGGAAATTGAAGAGAAAATAGAGGAAACTAAACAGCAAAAAATAAATGCAGTAAAAGCTCAGAATTTTGAGCTGGCTGCAAGTTTCAGAGATAAGGAGAAAGAACTTGTGGCAGAGCTTGAAAGAGCCAAAGCAAAGTGGGAAGAAGAGCTTCAGAAACATCGTGAAACTGTTGATGAGGAAAAGGTTGCCGAAGTAGTTGCAATGATGACTGGAATTCCTGTTCAGCGTGTGGCTCAGGCCGAAGGCTCCAGATTACTTAAAATGGGTAAAGAACTGAAAGGTACTGTTATTGGACAGGATGATGCTATCGATAAGGTTGTTAAAGCCATTCAGCGTAATCGTGCCGGCTTGAAAGATCCGAACAGGCCTATAGGTTCGTTTATTTTCTTAGGCCCAACAGGAGTCGGGAAAACTCATCTTGCCAAGATTCTTGCCCAGTATTTGTTTGATACCACTGATGCCTTGATTCGTATTGACATGAGTGAATATATGGAGAAATTCTCCGTTTCGCGTCTTGTGGGAGCACCTCCAGGATATGTCGGGTATGAAGAAGGCGGGCAGCTCACTGAAAAAGTCAGACGTCGCCCCTACTCTGTTGTCCTTCTCGATGAAATAGAAAAGGCCCATCCCGATGTGTTTAATTTGTTGCTTCAGGTTCTCGATGAAGGACGTTTAACTGACAGTCTGGGACGGAAGGTTGATTTTAAGAACACTATTATTATTATGACTTCTAACATCGGTAGTCGTGAGCTTAAGGATTTCGGACGTGGTGTTGGTTTTGCAACCAAAGGTTCACAAAGTGACAAAGAACATACACGAAGTGTTATAAAGAAAGCTCTGAAAAAAGCATTCGCACCAGAATTCTTAAACCGTATTGATGATGTTGTAATATTTAACAGCCTTGATAAAGAGGATATTCACAAGATTATAGATATCGAACTAAAAGGATTGTATAGCAGAGTTAAGGCATTAGGTTACAAGCTTGAACTTACAACCAAAGCCAAGGATTTTATTGCATCGAAAGGATATGATGTTCAGTTTGGGGCACGACCATTGAAGAGAGCTATTCAGAAATATTTAGAAGATGAAATGGCCGAAGTAATAATTCAGGCTTCAATAACCGAAGGAGACGTAATAAAGGTTGATTACAATGAAAAGCAGGATAAAATAGTAACATCGATAAAAAAGACAAAGAGCAAGAAGAGTCAAAAGCCATCGGTTAATTAATAAATGAAAGGGCATAAAAAAACCGCAGGAAGATAAAACCTGCGGTTTTTTTGTAATATAACTTTTTATAATGGAATGTTTCCATGCTTTTTAGGAGGATTGGACTCACTTTTGTTTTTTGTCATATCCAATGCCTGAATCAGCTTGAGACGTGTATCTTTAGGATAAATCACTTCATCAATATAGCCAAGTTCAGCCACTCTGTATGGATTGGCAAAGTTTTTACGATAATCCTCCACCCTCTCCTGTTTTGCTTTTTCATCTTTATCACCACGGAAAATTATATTTACGGCACCTTCGGGGCCCATAACTGCAATTTCGGCTGTAGGATAAGCATAATTAACATCTGCACCCAGATGTTTTGAAGCCATAACATCATAAGCTCCTCCGTATGCTTTTCGTGTAATAATTGTAATCTTGGGAACTGTGGCTTCTGCATAGGCATACAATAATTTTGCACCATGCTTGATAATGCCGCCATATTCCTGAACTGTTCCGGGCAGGAATCCGGGAACATCAACAAATGTTACCAGAGGAATATTAAAAGCATCACAGAAACGAACAAATCTGGCTGCTTTGGCTGATGAATTTATATCAACAACACCTGCAAGATAATTTGGCTGATTAGCAACTATACCTACAGCCTGTCCGTTGAAACGTGCAAAGCCGATTAAAATATTCTGAGCGTAATTAGGCATTACTTCAAAGAAGTGATTATTATCCACAACCGATTTTATCAGCACTTTCATATCGTACGGCTTATTAGGGTCGGCAGGAATGAAATCCTGGAGTGATTCGTCCGTACGTTCCGGATCATCGGTTGTAGGAACAACCGGAGGATCTTCAAGATTGTTTGACGGAAGAAAGCTTAACAGCTCGCGTATCATCATAAGAGTATGCTCATCGTCATCGCCGATAAAATGAGCAACGCCGCTTTTTGAGTTATGCGTCATAGCTCCTCCAAGTTCCTCTTTGGTTACCTCTTCGTGTGTTACTGTTTTAATCACATCAGGACCTGTAACAAACATATAGCTCGATCTGTTTACCATAAAAATGAAGTCTGTAAGAGCCGGAGAGTAAACAGCGCCACCCGCACATGGACCCATGATGGCGGAAATCTGAGGTATAACCCCTGATGACTTCACATTCAGATTAAAAATATCACCGTAACCGGCAAGACTTCTCACACCTTCCTGAATACGTGCACCTCCTGAATCGTTAAGACCTATAAGAGGAGCACCCATTTTAAGTGCCAGTTTTGAAATCTTAAGTATTTTGTTTGCATTGGTACGACTAAGAGAGCCTCCGAAAACAGTGAAGTCCTGGGCATAAACATAAACCAGCCGTCCATCAACTTTACCATAACCGCATACAACACCGTCGCCGGGGATACGATTTTCGTTCATATTAAAATTAACACAGCTGTGAGTAACCAGTTTGTCAATTTCAACAAATGTTCCCGGATCAAAAAATATTTCTATTCTCTCACGGGCAGTAAGACGTCCCGATTCATGAATTTTTTTTATTCTCTCTTCTCCGCCGCCAATTTCTGCAGCTTTGTTTCTTTCTTCAAACTGTCTGTATTTATCTTCTATGGTTTGCATTTTTGTAATGTTAATTGTTCGTAATGATTAATGAAAGCTATTCGGCCGGCTCTATCTCTACCAGAGGGGCACTGGCTTCGGTTGTATCTCCCTCCTTGACAAATATTTTAGCCACAGTTCCGTCAAAAGCACTTTTATATTCACTCTCCATTTTCATAGCTGAGATAATAATAACAGTTTCTCCTTTCGAAACTTTATCACCTTCACTGACTGGAATTTTAACAACCTTTCCGGGCATCGGTGATGAAATAGTTCTGTCACTTGCTTCGGCACCTCCGCCTGAAGCTGCTTTATATCTTGAAGCAGCATCGATTACCTCAACTTCATAAGTTTCATTTTCGGTATTAATATTTAGCTTATTGGGAGAATCACCCTCAACAGCCTCCATATTAACAGAAGCTCCGTTGTGAATAATCGAGTAAACACCGTCTTTCACTTTTTCAACATCCAGTTCATAAACTTTATCATCGATTTTCACTTTGTAAAATGATCCTTCCTGCTCCAGAACTTCGATGGCTGCGGTACGATCTTTAGTTTTAATCTCTAATGACATAATATCAGGTTAAAAACGTAAAACATTTTTTCTTCTGGCAAAATCCTTCCAACCGTTTGATCCGGATTGGGCCGGAGCGGATGAAGAGTCGCTTTTTTTCTTAAGTTTATCGTTATACTCAAGATAAGCCACGAACAGAGCGATATCCTCACACTCCTGATCGCAACCGGACTCATCAAGCAGTGAATCCAGGTTCTTTTCGATAAAATGGGTATCGTACTTACCTTCGTAAAAGTCTTTTGTTTCCATAATTTTGGTAAGAAACGGAATAGACGTTTTAACTCCGGTGATTTTATATTCGTACAGAGCCCTTTTCATTCTTTCAATAGCCTCATCACGGGTTGGTGCCCATGTTATAAGCTTTGATATCATAGGATCGTAATGATAAGGTATTTCATAGCCTTCATATACATATCCATCAGTACGCACGCCCTGTCCCAGAGGTTCGGTTATCTGTTTAACCAGTCCCGGACTGGGCATAAAATTGTTTCGGTGATCTTCTGCATATATACGGCATTCAATAGCGTGGCCGTTTTGTGTAAGGTCTTCCTGTTTGTAAGGCAACGGTTGTCCGTCTGCTATTAATATCTGAGCCTTTACTAAGTCTTTACCGGTAACCAGTTCGGTAACAGGGTGCTCAACCTGAAGGCGGGTATTCATTTCAAGAAAGTAAAAATTACGGTTATTATCGACCAGAAATTCAACCGTACCGGCACCAACATAATTAACTGATTTGGCAGCAGCAACGGCCTGCTTTCCCATTTCTTCGCGAAGTTCGGGAGTCATCAGTACAGACGGAGTTTCCTCCACAACCTTTTGATGGCGTCTCTGAACAGAACATTCACGTTCGAACAGATGGATAGTATTACCATGTTTGTCGGCCAGCACCTGGAATTCGATATGATGCGGAGATTCGATATACTTTTCCACATAAACAGCATCATCACCGAAAGAAGCACTAGCTTCTGATTTAGCCATGCGGTATGCAGATATCAGATCTTCTTTATTGCGTACCAGACGCATCCCTTTTCCACCACCACCGGCTGATGCTTTAAGCATAACAGGATAACCTACCGACTCAACGGTTTTAACAAGTTCTTCTTCGTTTTTAACGGGTTCTTTGGTTCCTGGAACAACAGGTACACCGTTTTCTATCATTTTCTGGCGGGCAGTTAGCTTGTCCCCCATTGCTAATATGGCTTCAGGAGAAGGTCCTATAAAAATTATGCCTGCTTCAGTTACTTTTCTGGCAAAGTCGGCATTCTCGGATAAAAATCCGTAACCGGGATGGATAGCATCAACATTTGCCTTCTTGGCTATTTCGAGTATTTTATCAGCCCGAAGGTAGCTTTCGGCTGAAGGGGCCGGACCTACATTATAGGCCTCGTCGGCATATCGCACGTGCATTGCTTTTCTGTCGATATCGGAATAAACCGCAACAGATTTAATACCAAGCTCACGGCACGAGCGCATTACCCTCACTGCTATCTCGCCTCTGTTTGCTACTAAAATTTTTTGAATCATAACTAGAAATAAGGATTATTAAAAGCAATTTACTTTTTTTTAAAGAAAGTATATATAATGTAGACTTAATTTTAATGTTTTTTTAATTACATGTATTTAGATATGTTCATATTTTTTTATGCAAATATGCTGTTTTATCTTAAATTAAACCTGAAAAAACCATTAATTCAGAATGATTATAAATAAACAAAATCGACATATGTTCTGTATTGTTTTGATACAAAACAAACTATCTTTGAACCGGTAAATTGTAACAAAAATAAAAAATTACAGACATGCTTAATAAAAAAGTGGAAGACATCCTAAATCGTCAGATTGAGAGAGAAGCCTACTCTTCAAATTTATATCTTGCAATGGCTGTTTGGGCCGAATGTAATGGTCTTGAGGGGACAGCTAAGTGGCTTTATGCACAATCGGATGAAGAGAGAATGCATATGCTTAAATTCATAGCTTATGTTAATGAGCGCGGAGGAAGATCTATAATTTCTGCAATAGAGCAGCCACCTTCTGAATATAAGGATGTTAAAGAGGTTTTTGAAAAGGTTCTTAAACACGAACAATTTGTAACAGCCTCAATTAACGAAATTGTTGAAGTAACACTTAATGAAAAAGATTTCACTACACATAACTGGATACAGTTTTTCGTAACAGAACAAATTGAAGAAGAAGCTTCCGTATCGGCAATAATGGATAAGCTAAATCTTCTTGGAGAACATAATTTATACATGTTTGATCGTGATATTATGGGAATGAGAAGCGAAGCCGGATCGAAAGAGTAGATAAAATATAAAAGGACACTATCCTAAAAACTGTGTAAACGAGAATCGGGTTCATTCTATATTAGGGTGGATCCGATTTTCAAATATAGTCATAAATTGATTTAATATCACTCCCCAATTTCTGATGGGTTGTGTCCATTTCTTTGTTACT
>JAADEM010000183.1 GCA_013153405.1 Chlorobiota bacterium | reverse complement strand
CAACAAATACCGCAAACAAAATAAGCAGGAATTTATAATTATAAGGCTGAAATCTGAAAAAGAAATAAATCAATATGAATCTTATAATATTTATAAGAAATTTGGAAATAAGAGTCGCAAGAGCTGCTCCGTTTATTCCGTATTCAGGTATAAGCAACCAGTTTGTTATGACAATCAATAAAACATAAATTATCATAAGGTAACTCTGATAATGATATTTCCCTGAAGTAAAAAGAACCTGGCCGGCAGTACCTGCTGCCATATCGGTCAGATAAGCAAAGGCTATCAGCAATATTACATATTTTCCTGCAGCATAATCACCCTTAAGCAATACAAGAATATTGTCAAGATTAACATATAAGGCTGTAACCAGAAAAGCCCCTGTAACAAGAAGATTGACAGCACTTTTGTGATATATAATCTTTATGGTATCAGTATCTTTACGTTTCCAGGCATCAGCAATATGAGCCGATGCAATTTTAAGCATTGAACGGGCAGGAACAGCAATTATAACTCCAAAATAAAATGCAATAGTATAAACCCCGGCTTTGGAAAGCCCGGTAAATGCTTCAATCATAATTTTATCAATATTGATTGCCACAATACCTGTTGCTGTTGATATTACGCTGAACAACCCTACAGACACTATGGCTTTCTTCATTGCAGGTCGTATGTAATTCAGTTCGGAATAAAAATGATTATTCCGGTCATTTAAAGCATATATCAACATTATAATTCCCGGCAAGCTGTAACCTATAAGGTAAACAACCACAAAAGTTTTATATCCGACAAGTCCTGCCACAACCATCAATACTGCTAAAAAGGTACCCGCTTTCTGAATAAACTCTTTTAAGAAGATACCAGTTACAGCATTATATAGCATCCTGTAGTAATTATCGAATAAATTAAAAATAAGAATGAATAATAACACAGGAATTATAAACCAGTAATACTGAAGAAACAGGTCGTTGTCTGTTCTTTTAAAATAAAAGAAATATCTTATGACCACAAGTATTAACGATGATATAATAAATCCCGCAATGGTAATTACAACCGAAAGAAAAAGAAACCCGTGATGCCTGTTATCTCCGGTCCTGAAATAGGTAAACAAGCGGGTGGTTATTCCGCCCAGCCCAAGACCTCCGATCTGACTCATAATCACGGCATAAGAAACAATCACACTCACAAGACCAATATAACGGCTGTCTACCCGCGGCGACAATATGGCTGCAGTAACAAAACCAATAAGAATACCGGCATAGTTAATTATTGTACCTTTTATGGTTTGTGATTTTATATTACCCAATCTGTTCAGTTTTAATTGTCAATCATATCCCAGGTCAATGGTTCACCAAACTCAATATCTTTTTTCGCTTTTTTCCCCAGAATTTCATAGTAATATTTCGGATGAAGGCCCAATCCCGGACGAACGGACTTTACGTTTTCTTCTGTGAGGATTTCACCTTTTTTGATATCGGCAGAAGCAAACAGTGAGCGGCGGAATTTTAATGCCGTTTCTATTTTCGGGGTTAAATCAAAACTTCCGTTACCGATTGCTTGCTCAACATTCCTGATTGCATCAACCATTTGCCGGAACTCCTGAGGTTCCAATGAAAACTCTTTATCAAGCCCCTTGCTGTTCCTTGACAAAATAAAATGCTTCTCAATTATCTTTGCACCCATCACAACCGATGCTATCGGCACTTCAATACCCATTGTATGGTCCGACAAACCTACCACAACATTATAGCGTTCTTTCAGGCTTTGAATCTGTTTAAGGTTAACCTCATTGTAAGGCGCCGGATAGGCAGACGTACATTTAAGCAGGGCAATCTGATTGTTTCCGGCATCAAGGCAAGTGGTCACTGCCAGATCAATATCCGCAACAGTAGCAGCTCCTGTAGATATAATCACAGGCTTCCCAGTTTCTGCACATTTTTTTATCAACGGAATATCTGTAATCTCAAAAGAAGCGATTTTATATGCCGGTACATTTATACTTTCAAGCAGATCGACACTTTTAAAATCAAAAGGCGATGAAAAAAAATCCATTCCGAGACTTTGTGCAAGTTCTTTCAACGGCATATGCCATTCCCAGGGAGTTTCGCCTTTTTTATAAAGATCATACAATCTCTGACCTGCCCACAAACCATCATCTCTGGTTTTAAACCATGGCTTATCGCTGTTCAGTGTCATTGAGTCCGGCGTATAAGTTTGCAGCTTAACGGCATCAGCACCGGCCTCCTTCATAGCTTTTACCGTTTCAACCGCCAAATCAAAGTTTTGCTCATGATTGGCCGATAGTTCAGCGATGATATAAGTATTTTTTCTGTTCAGGAATGTCATTGAAGATAGTGTTGAAAGTTAATACAATGTTTATTGTAATTCTTATATTCTGTCAAAGACTTTCCGTTTATTTTCATTTTATTAAAAACATTCTCCGTAGCCACAACAGCCTCTTTCACACTGTCACCCACACCAATTATAACTGCGAATCTTCCGACAGAACTATTTAGTTCAGGGACCTTAAGTTTATCATCAAAATGATATATAACCGACTTTATATTTTTCATACCGTAAAGTTCCTCTTTGTTAACTTTAACTATTTCCCCGATATCATCAGGCAAATTGTTTTTTGTAACAAATTTAACAGAAACAGCATTGTATTTATCTTCCGTTATCATTTCCTGTATACTTTTTCTTAATCCCAAAGAGTTCCAGATAGTGGTTTTAATAATATCTATCCCGCTAAAATACATTGCAACTTCCCGTAAATATCCTCCCGGCACTCTTATAGCTATTTCCATAAGGTAAGGAATATCATTATTAACTATAACTTCACAAGTTGCAACACCATTCTCAAGCTTTACAGCTTTAACAGCCTCAACACAAAGACTTTTAATACTATTTTCTGTTTCTTTATTCAGGTCCGAAGGTGCTATATGTCTTACTGCAATTCCAAAATTAGGAGCATCAAGTGTTATTCTGTCTGAAACAGCAAGAAAATTAACCTCTCCGTCTACAACCTGCATGGTGACATGATATTCCTGACCTGCGATAAATCTATCTATAAGGACACGCCCCACCCTTGAACTCTCTGCTGCATAAAAAAATGCGGATTGAATCCTGCCATCATCAAAAACCATTGTTGTACCTCTTTGCCCCGAGCTATCAACAGGTTTAAAGACCCACGGACCCTTATGCTTCCGGGTAAAAGAGTAGGCTTCTTTAAAATCATCTGTTATTACAAAAGGAGACACATTTACATTGCTTTTTTGCAATACCTCTCTCATTTTTTCTTTATTGGTTGCTGCAATTGCGGTCTCCACACTAAAGCCGGGTAGTCCCATGGCCGATGCTACTTCTGCCACAGTTACCACCGCAGTTTCAGAGCTTACAGTCATAACTCCGCTAATATTCTCTTTTTCTGCAACCTTTATATTCCCCTTAATATCAGTTGTACTGACCTGATAAAATTTATCTGCATATTTTCTGCCCGGAGCTTCCGGGTTCATATCAGAGGCAATTACATATAATCCCATTTTTTCAGCTTCCCGGATAGCAGGTATCTGCTCAACACCGGCTCCTAATATCAATATCTTTTTCCTCATAAATATTTTAAAATACTCTTCACGATTTTCGTGACCCCATTAACATTAATAACAGAACTGAATTCTTCAGTTTTTAATATCGTAAGAATATCCGACTTCAAAACTTCATCAAGTTCTTTTTCCATATCAATTGCTCCAACATGCTTATAATCGCTCAGCTTATACACATAGCCAGCCCTGTTCAAATAATCTGTATATTCCACCTCTCTTTCACTCGAAGCTATGATAATCTGAGGTATTCCGAACAATGCCATTTCCCACATAGCCATCCCCGCAGAACCAATTGTTACGCCACTGTCTTTATAAACATCTATCATCCCATCGGTAGTCAGGTTGTGGTAATGAACTATTTTTTCATTACGACTACATATCTCTTTTATTGTTTTGATATTTTTATTCAGACTTCCGGTTATTACATTAATCTTATCAAACAATCCGGGCCTGTGTTCAAAATATGCCAGCACTCTTTCAGTAAGATTATATCTGTCGGCATTGCCAAAATAAACCAGCAGATTGTTATCCTCAGTTTTTTCCAGATCAGTACCGGCAAATTGCGGTTTAAAAATAAGGTATTCGGGACCAAGTAATTTCACAGTATAATCACCTGTTATGTACTCATGAGATAATGCAATAATATTTGTATTAATAAGAAAGTCTGTGGTATATGTATATTTATTTGAAATAGTAAAACATGCAGTCTTAACATCCTGCTCTCTGAAATAGTCTACCAACTGACCTGAATAAAACATATTGTCATCGGTATCAAAAATTATTAACGAATTATGTTTTACAATACCTGCGTATTCTGACGGATTATATATATCGTTAATAACATTAACATTATAGTCTCCGGCCATTTTCCCTGTATAATCTGCCGATTCATAAGACACAATAAACTCAACATTACAGTTAAATCTTTTAAACTCATCTGCCAGCACCAGACTACGATGCAGATGACCTCCTCCCGTTTTCACATTAGCTTCAACTTTAATGTATACGTTATAAAGTCCCATTAGATATCATATTGGTACTTGTAAAACAACTCTTCCTGACCAAACCTCAATCTCACCTCTTTTGTATCAGTCTTATAAAAATTGTTTTTAGTTATAACCTTTATCGAGCCTTTATTTTTTTCATTTATCCAGGCTCCAATATATTTCAGTTCTTCTCTTTTTTTTATGATATCAATTGCACATTTAACAATATAGGTTCCGAGCCCCTGTCCTTCAAAAGCTTCTTTAACCGAATAACCTATCATTGCGTGATCTTCATAATAATCAATATTCAGAGAGCCGGAACAAACATTATCACAATAAACCAGATAAAGATCTCTTTTATTGTCTGCCAATCGTTTTTTATACCATTCAAAAAAACGTTCATAATCAGGAGGAGCATCATACCCTGTCCAGAATAGGTTTTTTTTCTCACTCCTTATTTCATAGTAATCATCAAAATTCTCGATTACAGCCGGAATTATTTCACAATGCTCATTTTTCATCTGTAATCAATTTAAATTTCAATTCTGCCAGTTTCCAGTCCGTCTCTGTATCAATATCCTGAACTTCGTATTCCCGTATTTCAAAAGCTCCCTTGTTTGACGAAAGATCTTTCCCTCCTTTTATCCAGTAAAACTGCCCGCTATCGTGAAAGGCGGGTTCCAAATCCTGCGAGCGTTTCGGGAAATCTTCGGGGAAAAGAGGTTCAACACTATTATCGCTCTTCAGCCTGAATGACCTCTGAACTGGAAAACTAAACCTTACAACAGGCCTTACGGAATCGAAACTGCTGTTTTGTAAAAGCTCATATCCCTTTTTCAGATTCACCAGAGTAATTAACGGTGCTGTGGGTAAAATCATACATATATATCCGAACTCTTTTCCGGATTGTTTGTACTCTCTTACAACTTCATTTAAAACATCATTCAGCGGAGCAAAGTCATTTGATGTTTCACTGCTCCTGAAAAACGGTACTTTGGCACCATACTGTAGTGCAACACCGGCAATTTCTTCATCATCGGTAGACACCATTACTTCATCAAACAGTCCTGACTTTAATGCTGCCTCTATTGAATATGCAATAACAGGTTTTCCCAGAAAGTTTTTTATGTTCTTTTTAGGAATCCTTTTACTTCCGCCTCTTGCCGGTATTATAGCTAAGTTTTTATGAGTCATAACATATCCCGGGTTTTAAGAATAAAACTCCTTAATTTTTTCAATTACAAAATCCTGTTCTTCATCGGTCAATGATGGATACATCGGCAAGCTAAGTGCCTTTTCATAATAGCTTTCAGCCACGGGTAAATCCCCTTTTTTCCATCCTTTATTTCGGTAAAAAGGCTGCAAATGAACAGGGATGTAATGAACCTGAGTATAGATATCATGTTTCCTCAAAAAGTCATACAACTCTTTTCTTTGCTCTGCCTGAATAATGTACAAATGATATGCATGATAAATATTTTCTGCAACAAAGGGAGTCTTTACCGGAGCCAGATCCCTAAAAGCTTCATTGTACCTTGATGCTATACAATTCCTTTTTTCAACTCCCTCTTTCGCCCGTTCAAGTTGTGAAATCCCTAAAGCACAGTTAATGTCTGATATTCTGTAATTGTATCCCAGCTCTTGCATTTCGTAATACCACCCGCCATGATCTTCGGTTAAAAGTTCAGGAGACTTTGTAATACCATGCGTTCTGAACAAAAGAAGCTTTGTGTACAGCTCCTCATTGTTAGTTGTTATCATCCCGCCTTCTCCCGTAGCGATGTGTTTAACCGGATGAAATGAGAACATCTGAAGGTCAGAAAAGGCGCCATTGCCGCAAAGTTGTTTTACACCTTTACTGTCGGTGAAATACCCTCCCGGTGCATGGCAAGCATCCTCAATTATCCAAAGGTTATGTTTGTCCGCAATACTTCTCAATCTCTCCACATCAACCGGATAACCGGCAAGGTCGACAGGAATTACCCCTTTATAAGTTCCGGCAGGGCTTGACGACAATTTTTCTTCCAGCTTATCAAGATCAATTGTATAAGTATCCGTATCAATATCAACAAAATCGACCTCACCTCCGCAATACAACACCGAATTTGCAGTTGCTGCAAAAGTAATCGGGGTAGTTATCACTTTTTCTCCAGGCCTTGTTCCCAGTACAAGATTGCAAAGATGCAATGCCGCCGTTCCGTTAGTTACAGCCACTGCATACTTTGCACCCACATAGCCGGCAAACCTCTCCTCAAACTCCCTGACCTTCGGTCCTTGTGTAAGGAAATCTGACTTTAACACCTCAACAACGGCATCAATGTCATCCTGTGATATTTGCTGTTTTCCGTAGGGGATTCCCATTATTCAACAGGTTTAAATTGAGGATCGACATACTTCACAATCAGCTTACGCATTTCTTCAACAGATATCCACCTGTCATTTTTCCCTGAACTATAATTAAATCCTTCAGGCACCTGTTTCCCGCCAAAATGTTTTAAATATTTTTCTTTCTTGGCACCTGCAGGCAATATGGCATAATATTTACCGATATCGATAGTATTCATCGAATCACTAACCGTTATCATCTCTTCGTGAAGTTTTTCTCCTGGCCTGATGCCTACATCAACGAGCTTTGCATTAGGAGCAATTGCTTTTGCAACTGTTTCTATTTTATACGATGGTATTTTAGGAACAAAAATCTCACCGCCAAGTGCATTTTCAATTGCCCACAAAACCATCTCTACGCCTTCTTCAAGAGATATATTGAAGCGTGTCATATCTTTATGTGTTATGGGCAACACACCATCTTTGGCCTTTTCCTGAAAAAACGGAATGACCGAACCTCGTGAACCCATAACATTACCGTACCTTACAACTGAAAAACGCAGATCACGTGTTCCCTTTATATTATTAGCAGCAATAAAAAGTTTATCGGAAACAAGTTTTGTGGCACCGTAAAGGTTTATTGGTGCCGCAGCTTTATCGGTTGACAATGCAACAACAACTTTTACATTCGTTGCAAGAGCACCGTCAATTACATTCTGAGCCCCCCCTATATTTGTTTTTATGAACTCATCCGGATTATATTCAGCAGCAGGAACCTGTTTCAGTGCTGCTGTATGAATTATAATATCTATTCCGTCACAAGCTCTGGCAAACCGCTCTTTATCTCTCACATCGCCAATGAAATACCTGATACCCGGATAGTCATTCTTAGAAAACACCTGTGACATATGAAACTGTTTCAACTCGTCTCTTGAATAAATCACAAGACGTTTTATATCAGGGAATTTATTTAAAATCACCTCTGTAAACTTCTTCCCGAAAGAACCGGTTCCGCCGGTAATTAATATAGATTTATCTTTAAGATCCAACATTTCCTGTTTTTTTAATTAATTCCATGTAAAAACACTAACGTGAACAAAGTTAAATTATTAGATCATCCCAGAATGATTTATCCTTAATTTTCTCAGGTAAATTATTTTTCTGATGAAAATCATCCAGATAAGAGTAATACTTTCTTCCCGTTATATCAATATTTTTCAGCTTATGCCTGTCAAAAATCCATACAGTTTTTTTGAATTTCGGCAACTTCAGAAACAAAGGTTTATAGTATACCAAAGAGCCCAATTTTACCAAGATAAACCGTGCGACATATAACAAATCTGCCTTTATCTTTCTTTTATCATCAGACCGTATACGTTCTATTGTTTTTTTCAAATAGAAACCGGCCCGTACATGATTCAATCCGTCAGCAAAACCAATAACATCTTCAACAATTTTTTTTCTGGCTTTAACTTTATCTTCATCATACATTTCCGCCACTTTTCCTGTAGCATAATACTCATCAATCTTTTTCTGAAACTCATTGTACTCTTTAACAATAACAGTTCCTTTGTAATTATTGTCCCGCACAAAATCAGGATCAGGATTGATAAAAATTGTAGGGATATCTTTCATCATCCAGGCCTCAATTGTAGTTGTAGATTCAAAAGCGGTCCAGATATCGGAAACACTTATCAAAGTGTGTACATCTTCCTCATTTCTGAGATATAGCACATTGGGATAATCCGCAAGATTTATCATTTCATTATTATCCCGTTGAACAAGGTGAGGATGAATCTCGTTTGGATGTCTTTTCAGTATAAAAAGAATATCCGGGTTTTTCTCTATTGTTTCTCTGAGAATACCCTCAATAAGTTGTTGCTGTTCATGCATCCACTTTATCCGCTCTTCTGCTTTCTCCTTATGGGTATTTTTAATTTCCATAAGACCCGTAGGATTATGCAATTTGCCAAAGCCCCATCCGGCATATCCTATTACCTTTTTATACTCAGTAAGATTATATCGCTTTAAAAACTCTTTTTTAGTCTCAAACTTATAGATTTTGTATCTGTCAAATCCGGTTGCTCCGGTAACTACCATTTTATCTGTGTACTGAGGCAGCTCTTTTTTTAAAAAGTTGCATGTTCTCTTCGACCAGTGACACACATACTCCTGATAAATTACTTTATCGGTATTGTAACCCCAGTAATTGAATGTTCCGTTAGTTTTAAAATTACCTTCCGATATTAATGCAAAAACCTTAATATTATTTTCATAAGCATACTTTGCAATCAGATGATGATTTTTTGATCCGATGACATTGGCAAGAATCACAATATCCGGTTTTGCTCTCCTAATCTTATCAATATCAAAAATAAAAGCTTTTTCAACCTCAACATTCAGATATTTTTCGGCATAATAAAGCACGGGTATAAGTATCTCAAAATCCCTACCCTTATCATCATCAAAAAAACAGAGTGCTTTTATTTTATTTTGTGATTTCATCCAGATATTCTGCTACTTTTTTTGTCTGATTTTCATTTGAGTAAATGCTTATGTCAAATGTTTCATTTTTTCTGCTTCCCGCGGTTCCATCAAATATATTACGAATAAACTGTTTTACTCTATCATATTCATCGTACGAAAATGTTTTTCCTGAATTTGATTGTTCAATAATTTCGGCAACATCTCCGTCTTCGGGGCCATAACACAAAATCGGGTTACCGGCTCTCAGATACTCATATAATTTACCGGGAATCCGGCCTTTGGCATTATCAGCTTTATTTATGGGCAAAAGTAATACTTTTGAGATCAGATTAAGCTCCAGGGCTTTTTTTCTCGGTATATTTCCAGGCTCCTGGTAATTATCCTGCAATCCGTTTTTATTGATACAATCTCTGATGCTTTGTTCTACCGGTCCGGCAAATACGATTTTCAGTTTCTCTTTAAACTCCGGAATTTCGTCTGTCAGGTCTTTCAAAACCTTAAAAAGGACATCCGTTTTTCTGTCATTGCCCATAATTCCGGTATGCGATATTATAAAATCATCGGTTTGTCGGTATTCCAGTTCTTTAAAGTCATCTTCATCGTAACCATAATATATCACATCAACATTTTTCGCTCCTATTGCTTCCAGATCTTTTGCCCATGTAGGACTGGCGATGGTAATCTTTGCAGCAGTTTTAAAAACTTTCTGCTCCATTTTTTTGTGTTTTTTGTCGGCCCATTTTGAAATTTTCAAAAGTTTGTAGTAATCAACCTGTGTCCAGGGGTCCTGAAAATCGGCTAACCAGGGGATTTTAAATTTTTCGGAAAGTTTCTGACCTATCATAGTATTGGTATGAGGCGGGCCGTCGGTCAGAATTGCATCTATTTTATTTTCTTTAATATATTCCGACAAAAACTTAACAGTTGGTTTTATCCAAAGAGATCGGGCATCAGGAATAAAAAAATTTCCGCGAATCCATATTGCAAAATTATCTATAAAACTCTTTTTTGCATTATTCCCGTACACCGGGTTATTTGTATCCTCTTTTTTCCTCCCCGACAAAAGCTTAAAAAGCCTGAACGGCTCTTTTATTTTTTTTCTTAATACCGTGATATTCTCAGGTATATCCTTAAAATTGTTATTGTCTTCATAAATATAATCAGCACCTTCCGGCACGCACACCACCGGTTCCCAGCCGAATTTTCTCAAATATTTTACAAACTTCAGAATTCGTAAAACACTGATTCCTCCTGCAGGAGGCCAATAATAACTTACGATTAAAACTTTCTTCATTCAAATGATTTCTTACCTGATAAATTAACTTTGCAAGTTTAAAACTCTTTCATACAACTTTACATACTTTCCTGCAACTATTTCCGCTGCATATTCCTCCATAATAATTTTTCGTGCTGCTTTCCCCATTTCATCAACATCAGACAAAAATAAAGTTTCGTAAATACCTGTTGCTAGACTCAGTGAATTTCTTATTTCGGCCAGAAAACCTGTCTGTTTATGAGTAATTACATCAGCCATACTTCCTGTTCTGAATGCAATCACCGGAGTTCCACAAGCCAAAACATCCGTCACAATATCAGGCATGGTATTCTGCAACGATGGAAAAACAAATGCATCAACGGCATTATATGCAAGTACTCTCATCTCTACATTCGATTTATCGGGAACCATTCTGACAGGCAAAGGGATGTTCATTTTAACTAGAGGTGGAATCTTACCGTGAACCACAAGTTCCACATTCTCCTTAAATACAGGAAAACTGTCGATTAAAATATTTAACGCCTCTATTAAATACCTGGCTCCTTTTCTGAGATCTGAGATGCCTGATGCACAAAACAATAAAAGCTTCTTGTCTTTCGGAAGGCCCAGTTTTTTTCTGCTTTTCTTTTTATCAGCAATAAAAAACTCAGAAACATTTACAGGTTTTGGAATAATATCAATCTGTTTATTTCTGAGTAATGAACTTTCGGAAGACAAAGAGCGGAGCCAGCGATTTCCGGCAACCGGATAAATTTTAGTTTTTGAATAAATCTTTTTTTTGGTTAAAAACTGCTTCGCAGAGATATCATTTCTTCCGGGTTTTATAAGAAAAGGGCAGAATGCACAGCGCTCCAGAAACTCCAGACACATTCCGGAAAAATAACAACCGCCTGTGAATGGCCACATATCGTACAGAGTCCACACTATCGGTTTTCCTGTCGAAAACAGATTTTTCAGCCCGTTAAGCGAAACAAATCCACCCTGAATCTCGTGTAAATGAATTATATCCGCACTTTTTACTTCCGGGTGATCAGACACGTCTATTCCAAATGATGACTGAGAAAAGGCTCCCGTAAACACTAACTTTTTCTTATATGGAATAACTGTAATTTTATCAACTAACGGAGCGGTTTTCAGCTTTACACTAATAATATTTCCACCGTCGATGGGAACCTCTCCATCTTCAGAAACACCATTCCTGTTTACCAGCATTACAGACTCAATATCTGCTTTTCGCAGAGCTTTGTTCAGTCTTGATACCGAGATGTCTGTTCCTTTCCCGGAATTTGCATTATTAATGTGTACTACTTTCAACAGGAACAATATTTAGTTTCTTCCCATAAAAGTAATAACTAAATCAGTTTATGAAAATATTTACTGCTAAAAAAACGGTTTAATCCCTATTATCTCACGGACTTCCTTAATTGTCTTCGATGCACTTTCGTGTGCTTTTTCTTTTCCCATCTTAACCACTTTGGCGAGGTATTTTTCGTCTGCCTTAATCTCTTCTATTCTTTCCCGGAAAGGTTGCGTAAACCTGATAATATCTTCTGCCAGTTGTTTTTTCAGGTCGCCATAACGAATTGTGCAATTATTGTATTTCGTCCTGAAATCCTCAACAACATCAGGTGTTGAAACAACCTCAAGCAAAGTAAACAGGTTACGAACAGGCTCCGACATTTCAGAGTTCGGCTCAGTTGGTCCTGAATCGGTAACAGCCCTCATAACTTTCTTGCGGATAGCTTTGGGATCGTCCACAAGATAGATTCCGTTACCTTCCGATTTTCCCATTTTACCACTACCGTCGAGTCCCGGAATTTTTATCAGATTATCGCCAAAATTGAAAGGTTGCGGAATAGTAAAGTAATCGGTTTTATACATACGGTTGAAACGACTGGCAAATTTTCGTGTCATTTCCAGATTCTGCTCCTGATCTTTACCAACCGGAACCTTTGATGCCTGATGGATTATGATATCGGCTGCCATCAAAACAGGATAAGTAAGCAAGCCGGCATTTACATTCTCCGGCTGTTTACGTGCTTTTTCCTTAAAAGACGTAGTACGCTCCAGTTCTCCCAGGTAGGCATTCATACTCAGCAATAAACTCAGCTCTGCCACTTCAGGCAAATCACTTTGAATATATAATGTACTCTTTTCCGGATCCAGTCCGGCAGCAAGATATTCTGCCAGCACCTGTCTTACATTATCATGTAAATCCTCTGGTGTCGGATGTGTGGTGAGTGAATGATAGTCTGCAATAAAAAAGAAACAATTATACTCCTCCTGCATTTTCAAAAAGTTCCTTACCGCACCAAAATAGTTTCCCAGATGCAAATTTCCGGTTGGACGAATCCCGCTTACTACAGTTTCCATAATGATATCTTTTCCTGTCTTAAAAAATCAATTGTGGCGGCAAAAATAGTTGAAAGTTTGCCAAGTTCACAAACTTAACATCAAAATTGCAGATTTTATTTCTGAAGCTGTCAGATTACCACCCCAGAACTCTTGGCCTTTTCCTTTATATCGTCAAAATGCAGATAGGGAAAAACTATCAGAGAAAAATCAGAAATGGGTTTGTAAAGTACAGAAGATTCTTTCTGCGATTCAGGTATAATATCAATCCTTTCGTCTATTCCATTCACAACGGCCATTAAAACACTAATCACAAATGCATATTTTATTACACTAAACGCACCTCCCAAAAGTCTGTTTACAAACCCCAAGGCAACAGCAGAAACCAATTTATCCACAAGTTTTGCCAGAATATGAACACCGATTACAATAAGAATAAAAGTTACAAAAAAGGCTATCAGTCCTATATAACCGGAATCTATATGCTCCGATAAATACGACTCGGTTACTCCCGAAAACTTTACCGCACCCCAGACTCCCAGTACTAATGCCGCAATTGATGCAAGTTCAATAACCAGACCCTTCTTTATTCCTTTAAATAATGCAAACACTAAAATAAGACCAACAATTATATCAAAATAATTCATTTTAAAACATTTGAGATTCGACTGTTTTTTTTATCTGAAAAAGCAAGATATTGATATCAGAACTCAAAACCAAATCCGGCCCTTTCATATTTTTCATTTCCTTTAAAAATTATTTTTTTTAATTATCTTTATCCTACTTTTTCATATAAGAACATATCTATACATATGCCTATATTAAGCTCCATAATTTCTTTAATTAATTCGAAGCGTATCAAGCAGATTGAAAGATTCAGGGAAGAGCCGGGTGAAACACAGAACGAACAGCTCAGGTATCTTTTAGAGACTGCTGCAAACACACAAATAGGCAAAGAGTATGATTTTGCTTCCATAAAATCAGACAGTACTTTCAGAGAACGGGTCCCGGTTGTTGATTATGAAGGAATAAAACCGTATGTGGAAAAACTGAAAAGAGGAGAAAAAGACTTGTTGTGGCCAGGGGAAATAAAATGGTTTGCAAAATCATCGGGAACAACATCCTCGAAAAGCAAATTCATACCTGTTAGTAAAGATTCTCTTGAAGAGTGCCATTTCAGAGGCGGGAAAGATGTCATTGCCCTGTATCTGGAAAACAGACCCGACTCCGACATGTTCAGCGGCAAATGCCTTGTACTTGGTGGCAGCCATCAGATAAACAGCTTCAGTTCCGACTCTTATTACGGAGATCTGTCTGCTATACTTATTGAAAATATGCCGTTCTGGACTCACTTTGTACGCACTCCTGGACCATCAATAGCTCTCATGTCGGAATGGGAAGCCAAGCTTGAGAAAATGACAGAAGCCACAATCGACGAAAACGTTACGTCACTTGCCGGTGTTCCCAGCTGGTTTCTGGTTTTACTGAAAAATATATTAAAAAAAACAGGGAAGTCAAACCTTCTTGAGGTCTGGCCAAATCTTGAACTTTTCATGCACGGCGGTGTTAATTTTACTCCATACAGAGAACAATACAAAACCCTCATTCCTTCTGAAACTATGAGTTATATGGAGACATACAATGCTTCTGAAGGATTTTTCGGAATTCAGGATGTTCTTTCAGAAGAAGGAATGCTGATGATGCTTGATTACGGTATTTTTTATGAATTTATGCCACTGTCGGAACTGGGTAAGAAATTCCCCGAAACATACACTATCGAAGAAGTTGAAAAAGGGAAAGAATATGCACTGATAATTTCCACCAACGGTGGTTTATGGCGATACCTTATAGGTGACACAATAAAGTTTGTCTCTCTTTTTCCTCACAAAATCATTATTACTGGCCGTACAAAACATTTCATCAATGCTTTTGGTGAGGAATTAATAGTTGATAATGCCGAACGGGGACTTAAAACTGCCTGTGACAAAACCGGTGCAATAATACGGGAATATACTGCAGCTCCCGTTTTTATGAGTCAAAACTCAAAAGGAAGACATCAATGGGTTATAGAGTTTGAAAAGTTACCTGACAATATTGAGGAATTTGCAAAAACACTGGATAATGCATTACAATCACTAAACTCTGATTACGAAGCAAAACGTTACAAAAACATGACACTGGAACCATTAGAAGTTATCGTTGCCCGTGACGGATTGTTTAACGATTGGCTTAAATCGAAAAACAAACTCGGAGGACAACATAAAGTACCCCGGCTGGCAAACAACCGGGAATATATAGATGAATTGTTAGACCTTAACAAACTATAACTTTTACCAAATCTAAAGAACATGCACATAGCAATAGCTGGAAATATCGGCTCGGGAAAAACATCATTAACCGAGATTCTTGCACACCACTACGGATGGAAACCTCATTTCGAAGAGGTAGACGACAATCCTTATCTGGAAGATTTTTATGAGGACATGACTCGCTGGGCTTTTGCTCTCCAGATATATTTTCTGAAGAGCCGTCTTGCATCGGTACATCAGATCAGGGAGTCGGGAGATACGGTAATACAGGATCGTACAATATACGAAGATGCATACATTTTTGCCCCAAACCTGCATGATATGGGTCTTATGAGCAGCCGTGACTACGACACGTATTTTTCTCTTTTTGAACTTATGAGCAGTTTTGTTCAGCCACCCGACCTGCTCATTTATCTGCGTGCATCGGTTCCAACCCTTGTTGAGCAGATACAAAGACGGGGAAGAAGCTATGAGAACAACATCAGACTCGATTACCTGAAACGGCTGAATGAGCGTTATGAAGCCTGGATTGAGAAATATACTATTGGCAAACTTCTGATAATTGACACAAACAATATTGATTTTATCAGAAATAAGGCAGACCTGAGCAGTGTGATTGATAAAATAGAAGCCGAACTAAACGGCCTGTTTTAAAGTTAAGGATAAAAAGCCTCTTTGATATGCTCTATCTCCCATCTATCCTGATGAGGAATCAGAGTTACAATATCAAAGCGTGTTTCCATCATTACATCATTCAGTAAAATATATTCTTCCGCAGCATCAATAATGTTGCGGATTTTTTTGTTTGTAACAGCTTCCTTCGGACTTTCCCATCCGTCTGACGAACGTGTTTTCACCTCAACAATAACCAGATAATCGCCGTCACGGAAAATAAGATCTATTTCTTTATGACCTGATTTCCAGTTCTTTTCAAGCAACTCATACCCTTTTCCTAAAAGATATTCAGCAGCAATATCCTCTCCCGTATGTCCAAGGTCGTTGTGTTGTGCCATATCTGTTTTTGTTTGCATCAGCCCCTCGCTGAGGGTGTCCAAAAAGTAAAAAATTAACGTCATTGCGAGAATTCACTCCAACATTTGAGGCATAATGAGGATATGACGAAACATTCTCGTCACTGCGATGAGCGCTAGCAAAGAAGCAGTCTCCCTTTTGCCGGGGATTGTTTCACCCCATAAATGGGGTTCGCAATGACGCACAAGTCTTGTTGCCAGTCAGTATCTTAAGCAATTCCGTCATTGGTAACCCCATTTCCAATTTATGGGGTGAATTCGCGGAATGACGATTTTTCAGACATACTCAAGGGCGTATATTTTTGACTTAACGAGCGAAACTTCAAAGGGGTTGAGGCATATACCGTTTTGTTAGAAATTAACTCTCCCCCCATCACCATCCACCCGCAGTGTCACCCTCTTTCCAAATATCAGCGGCTGATTCACCTTCACATGCCCTGCCGGAAAATCAAAAAGAACAGGATAATTGTAATCCTTAACAGCATCATAAATTATTTCGTAAGCATCGGACCCGAACGGAGTATCACTGTCTGTCATTTCAGTAAACTGCCCCACAACAATTCCGCGAAGACATTTTAGTACACCTCCGATTTTCAGATTCATCATCATACGATCTAAATGATAGAGTTTTTCTCCAACATCTTCGACAAAAAGAATCTTGCCATGCGGATCAAAATCGAGCGAAGTTCCACGCAGGCTGTAAAGAATCGATAAATTACCACCAATGAGTTCTCCTTCTGCATAACCCGGCCTGTTAAGAGGATTAGCTGCAATTTCATATTGCGGCAATATACCTTTAAGAATATTGAAAAGATTAACAATATCACTATCATCACGCTCCTTCCCGGTAAAATTTTTAGGCATCTGACCATGAATTGATGCTATACCGAGCCTGTTCTGCAACATTGAATGCAATACCGTAATATCGCTGTAGCCAACTATCCATTTAGGGTCCTGAATATAATGCGAAAAATCCAGTTCGTTTATTATCCGGTTTGTACCGTAACCACCACGGGCACACATTATCACATCAACATCGGCACTGTTAAGCATATGCTGAAAATCGGCAGACCTGAGCGCATCGCTTCCCGCAAACTGATTATGCACATTGAGTACATTTTCGCCAAACACAACTTTATAGCCGAGTTGATGCAAAAACTCTCTGGAATACTCTATTGTTTCTTTGTCTACTTTACCCGCCGGAGCCACTATTCCTATGGCAGCCCCCTCTTTTATAAACCTTGGAAATATCATCAAAAAAAGTTTTTCCCTGTAATGAAATGTTTGGTTATCTTTGTGAAGTTATAAAAAACGTACTAATTATTGAAATTTAAAGGATTAATCCACTGTTTGATCTAATAATAATATGAGCAATAAATTTAAAAGAACATTAGTTACTACAGCCCTGCCTTATGCCAACGGCCCTGTTCATATCGGTCATCTTGCGGGCGTTTACGTTCCGGCTGACATTTACGTACGATATCTGCGATTAAAAAATGAAGATGTTGTACTTATCGGAGGTTCGGATGAACACGGTGTGCCAATTACTCTTAAAGCAAAAAACGAAGGTGTTACACCGCAGGACATCGTGGACAGATACCACGGCATTATTAAAAAATCATTTGAGGACTTTGGCATCTCATTCGACATATATTCACGTACAACAACAAAAACTCATTATGAAACTGCCTCTGAGTTTTTCAAAACACTTTACGATAAAGGCGAATTTATAGAAAAAGAAACAGAACAGTATTATGATGAAGAAGCCGGACAATTCCTTGCCGACAGGTATATCACCGGAACATGTCCGCACTGTAAAAGTGAAGGAGCATACGGTGATCAGTGCGAAGCATGCGGAACTTCACTTAACGCAACCGACCTGATAAATCCGAAATCGGTTATTTCGGGCAGTAAACCTGTATTGCGAAAAACAAAACACTGGTATCTTCCCCTCGATAAGCACGAACCGTTCCTGAAAAAATGGATACTTGAAGAGCATAAAGAGTGGAAACCCAATGTTTACGGACAGTGTAAGTCGTGGCTCGACATGGGACTGCAACCCCGTGCCGTAAGCCGTGATCTTGATTGGGGAGTACCTGTTCCCGTTGAAGGTGCCGAAGGAAAAGTTCTTTATGTTTGGTTCGATGCCCCGATTGGTTACATTTCGGCAACAAAAGAACTCACTCCCGACTGGGAAAAATACTGGAAAGACAAAGAGACCAGGATGATTCATTTTATCGGCAAAGACAATATCGTATTCCA
This sequence comes from Chlorobiota bacterium, assembly GCA_013153405.1. Taxonomy (GTDB): domain Bacteria; phylum Bacteroidota; class Bacteroidia; order Bacteroidales; family Marinilabiliaceae; genus JAADEM01. Next base: position 19,903 of record JAADEM010000183.1, on the reverse strand, counting down.
CTGTATTGTTTTTCCTTCGATGCTGAAAGCTGAAGGCAGTTATATACTTCCCGACAATGTTCCGGCCAATGAATTCCTGAACCTTGAAGGTGACAAAATTTCCACATCACGCAACTGGGCGGTCTGGCTTCACGAATACCTTGAAGATTTCAAAGATAAACAGGACGTACTGCGTTATGTACTTACTGCAAATGCCCCGGAAGCAAAGGACAATGATTTTACATGGAAAGATTTCCAGGCACGTAACAACAACGAGCTGGTTGCAATTCTCGGAAACTTCGTGAACCGTGCTCTTGTGCTTACGCAAAAATATTACAACGGAGTCGTTCCTGCAGCCGGCGAGCTTAACGACTACGATAAGGAAACGCTGAATGAAGTGCCTGTCATAGTTAAAAAAGTTGAGGATGCTCTTGATAACTTCAAATTCCGCGAGGCAGTAAAAGAGGCTATGAACCTTGCACGCCTCGGGAATAAATACCTTGCTGACACTGAACCCTGGAAACTTGCAAAAACAGACCCCGAAAGAGTAAAAACCATTATGAACATTGCTTTACAGATAACCGCAAACCTGGCTGTTCTGATGGAGCCGTTCCTTCCGTTCTCGGCAAAGAAAATGCAGAAAATGATTAATCTCGGCGTTACAGACTGGGCTGCTTGTGGAAACACCGGATTGTTACAGGCAGGACATACAATAAACAAGCCCGAACTTCTGTTCGAGAAAATTGAAGACGAAGCCATTAAGGCGCAACTCGACCGCCTGGCAAAAACCAGGGAAGATAACGATGCTGCAAACAAAGAGGCTGCTCCTGCAAAAGAAAACATAAGCTTTGATGATTTCACAAAACTGGATATCCGTGTAGGAACAATACTTGAGGCCGAAAAAGTACCAAAAACCAAAAAGCTGTTAAAGTTGCTTGTCGATACAGGAATTGATAAACGGACCGTTGTTTCGGGAATAGCTGAATATTTCTCTCCTGAAGAGATAGTTGGAAAGCAGGTAAGTATTTTAGTCAATCTTGCACCACGTAAAATAAGAGGTATCGAATCTCAGGGAATGATTTTAATGGCGGAAGATGCAACCGGAGAACTGGTTTTCATATCACCCGAAAAGAATATTAAACCTGGCTCGGAAGTTCGATAAACTTTAAAAACGAACATATCCGGAGTACACAGAAACATTGTCAGCACAGGATATAACAAAACAGCACAACGAATCCGGGATTTCAAAATACGACAGACATCCCGGCAAACTCTTAAAAACCTACAACAAACAAGTAAAAGACTCCCGATCTGTGGAAATACATTCACAGGCCGGGAGTATTCATTTGGAGATAATCATTATTTATTTTGAAAGAGAATACCTTTCTTTTAATTTAGCATAAAAATATTTTCCATGCAGATTTTAAAGCACATTCCCAATTTTCTCACCAGTCTGAACCTCACATGTGGTTCTCTTGCCGTTTTTTTTGCGCTTAACAGTCATATTGAATGGTCGGCGTGGTTAATTTTCGCAGGAGCTTTATTCGATTTTTCCGACGGTTTTGCAGCCAGGGCACTAAAGGCTTACAGCGATATGGGAAAAGAACTGGATTCTCTTGCCGATCTGATTAGCTTTGGAATGGCACCGGCAGCAATATTCTCTGCTCTCATAAAATATCTGATAACCGGAGATGTAGCGTTTGAATTCGACTCTCTGCCGGTTGATGCAAAAGTTATTGTTTTATTGCCATTTATGCTTGCGGTTTTCTCCGGATTAAGACTTGCTAAATTCAATATAGACACACGTCAGACAGAAAATTTTCTGGGACTTACCACTACAGCAACCGGAATCTTCACAGCATCGTTTGCATACATGGTTATTTCAAAGCCTGAATTGTTCGGGTGGCTGAATGAATTTATCATTATTCTGATGGTAGTTTTCTTTAGCATAATGCTAGTTAGCGAAGTCCCTATGTTCTCACTTAAATTCAAAAACTTCAGATTAAATGAAAACCCCGAACGGTTTCTTATTCTTGCAGTTGCCTTAGTTTCAACAATCTGGCTGGGAGTGGGAGGCATTGCTGCAACCATACTTTTTTACATTCTTTATGCAATTCTCAAATGGATGGTGGTGAAATGACTTCTTAAAATGCTTTGGATTTTTTACCAAAGCAATCAGAGCCTAATAAAAAACACAAATCTGCGACATCCTGTTCGAAACATTAATCCGTCAGGGAATAACATAAAACAAGAAATTGCTTTACATAAACTCACGAAGAAAACCTGTTTTACCTTTTCTTCTTTTTTATGTTTAATTTAACCGGTTTTCTTTTAAGATAAACATGCAGAACCCAATCCTTTCCTGCCGAAGGAGGATTAAACAAAACGTCTTTATCTCCTTTTATCTCTTCAGTTTCAGTCACAACCCCGGTTCTGGGATTATACCACTCAACAACATAAATACTTTTCTCACCCGGAAGATTAACCGAAAAACTGCTGCCATCCTCATCATAGGCAACATACTCTTCTCCCGGTTTACATGATAAAATTACATTGCCACCACCAATTATCATTTCATCATGCGGAACTAGGTAAAAAATGTCATTTCTCAGTCTGTTTTTAAAGAAATGCATGGCATGACCAACAAACTGGCCTCCTCGTAATACCTGTTTCTGATTATGTGTACCCTGATTATAATCAACATACAAAGCCTGCGGCCCCGACAATCCGCAACGCCATACCGCTTTTCTTATTTTATCACCATTCCAGTTTCCTCTGTTTATAAAAGGCCTCCAGTGATCAGTGTGTGCAATGGGAACACTAATAGAGTCCTGCATTGCAAGAAGTTCTTTTCTCGATGGAAGTTCAACCATATCCGAACTAAAATAAGTTGCATTTAACGGCATAATACCTTTGCTATCACCTCCGGAACGACTACTTACCGGATGCTTCCATGGATCATATTTTAAAAACCACCCGGCAAACCAGTTTATCCATTCGTCGTTGCGGTATTTTCCTATATTAACACCGGTATCCCACAACACATGCGGATAACATGACAGACGGGCAACTGCGTACCTGAACAACCTGAGTTCTTTATCGGAATACGGAGTAATACCATAATTATCAGGAGTCATCTCTTCATCACCGTAAAACATCACATATATCCCCATATTCATTGAAGCAGCAGCATCAAGCTTGGCATTTAACTCATTCCAGAATACAAGATTAAACTCCTCTCCCTCTTTTCCTGCCACATATGGCATGGCATTCTCCGGCCAGTTTTCCGCCCTGCCGGTTTTCACAATAAAGAGCTCACCTATACCAAGCAAATCGGCATTCACAACATCATTTGCAAAAAGCAGTGCATCAGACACAACCGGATCATTGGCAGCCTTACCCCTGAATCCCCAATGTAAGCCATCAGGATCTGTCGGCCCCCAGATTAACGGAAAATACCCCTCACCTGTTTTAAGCACCCAATGTTTACCATAAGTTGTCAATGTTGATTCCCTGATCGATTTAACGCACGAAAACTCTCCTTTGAGTCCGTTAAGTTCGTCATCCACCGATGATGTTTCATACTGCCACCTGCCCGTCTCGTCAGGCATGAAGTAAACTTTCCACACATTATTACCGGCATAAAAGCCCAACTGTGTAACTTTTCTGCCCGAAGGACTTACAAATACGGCTCTGAAATCCACATCAAAAGGGTTCCCTTCCCAGGTAGGATTGTAAAACATGGCCTCAAACCGGCTGTAAAGAAAAACATCAGGGTTTTTATCTTTTGCCGTTAAATCAAAACCTGCTAAAAATATTAATATGAAAATTATTCCTGATACTCTCATTTGACAAAGATTTAGATTAATTTACACCATCAAATTTACAATATTTTATTTTTTGATGATATTAATCTCATCAATGTATTACTGACTTTATACCAAAGCAGCAGACAACTCTTAAATTAAAAAATTGTATACCTGTAAAATATCATACTCGGATTTGTTATGCAAATCAGGCCGTTACATGAAAGCCTTAGTTTCAGGCAGCTTAATATTTTTGGCTAAGCACATCTATTTCGCATTCAATGTTTTTATTATTCATGTAAGAATATCAATTATTCTGATTAAAGTGTTTTTCCGTACAGCACATTCAGCTCTTTATGTTTGAACAGCTCAACTGTTTTTAATATTTTAGCTGAATATCAACACCTAAAAACATATTCCGGCAGTTATACGGATAACCGAACCCCGGCCTTAAATGAAAAGATTCATAAAATCATATTCTGGAGACAATGTCTGTTCTTTCATAGAAAAGAACGGTTACTACATACCGGAAACAACAAAGGTTATGGCTACCGGTGAACCTCTTAATCTCCTAAGCTCAAAAGGCACCGGCATAAAAACACTTATAAACCTGAAAAGGGTAAACAAGATAAAGGATGTAGACAGCTTCTTCGGAATGGCCAATTCTGTTCTTCCCGAAAACGGGCTGTTTATATGTTGTGCCGAAACAATGATTCAGCGACGCGAAAGAATTCTGAAAAAATACCCCTTCCCTTTCAATCTGGTTTACTTTTTTTCCGACTACATACTGAAACGTGTTTTCCCGAAAATGAAGATTACCAGATGGTTTTACCTCTGGCTCACCGACGATCGCAACCGTGTGATGTCAAACCCGGAAATAATGGGACGGCTTTACTATGCCGGATTCAGAGAAGAAAAAAAGGAGATAATTGACGGGAACTATTGGTATGTTTATAAAAAATTCAGAGAACCGCTAAAAAACGAAAAACCATCATACGGCCCTTTGCTCAGGATTAAAAGAGTCGGGAAAAACAGAAAAATAATTACTGTATACAAACTTCGTACAATGGTTCCCTATTCGGAATTCATTCAGGATTATGTATACACTCACAACAGTCTGAAAGAAGGAGGTAAGTTCAACAAAGATTTCAGGATAACACGGCTGGGAGGTTTACTGAGAAAGATGTGGCTCGATGAAGTCCCGATGATATGGAACCTCCTGAAAGGAGAAATAAAACTGGTTGGAGTAAGGCCGTTGAGCCCTCACTACCTGAGTTTATACGACAAAGACCTGCAGGAAATGCGCTGTTCGATAAAACCCGGACTCCTGCCTCCGTTTTATGCCGACTGTCCCGAATCCCTTGACGATATAATGGAATCAGAAAAAAAATATATAGAACAATATAAAAAACATCCGTTCAGAACAGATGTAAAATATTTTTTCCGGATAATGAAGAATATAATTTTTCACGGTAAAAGAAGCTCTTAACAAATAAATGCCGATCTATGAAACAGGCCTCTGAATTATTTTTATTGCTAATTTTTCTCATAATATCACCAGGCATAAAAGCACAGGACGTGCCATACCATATTGACAACGAAGCCGTATACGATTTTATCGATGAACTGGCCGACATAGGAGCCATTGATATCAACAGCGCCATAAAACCCTATTCAAGAATGCAGATTGCCCGATGGCTGAAAACTGCAGAAACATATACCCGGCTTACACCACGGCAGAAAAAAGCTGTTGCTTTTTATCTGAAAGATTTCAACAAAGAACTGATCACAGGGAAAGACTTTAACAAACGTTTTGATATTTTTTACTACAGCGATTCCGTCTTTAAATTCTCCGTCAACGGAATTCTCGGAGGGCAGGGATTCACCAACGGCAACTCATTTGAGTATCACCGCCGGGGCGGGGCTGATTTTTTCGCTTACATAGGCAAACATTTCGGTTTTTACGGCAGCTTACGCGACAATCATGAGAGTTCACCTCTGGGCGGAAGACAATACCTGACCAAACATCCGGGAGCCGTTTACAAAGGCGACAAAGAAGAGACCGATTACAGCGAAGCACGCGGAGGAATAACCTTCTCGTGGGAATGGCTGAATATCGGACTTGTAAAAGATCATTACACCTACGGAAACGGATATTCCCAGGCGAATATTCTTTCGGGGCACTCTCCGTCATATGCACACCTATACCTTAAACTTAATCCTGTAAAATGGTTCGAATTCAGCTATAATCACGGCTGGCTGGTGAGCGGAGTAATCGATAGCTGCCGTTCATACGGTTACTACGACGGAACAAGAGAAGTTTACACAAACAAATTCATAGCAAGCAATCTGTTTACGTTTATACCCTGGAAAAGACTAAGGTTATCCTTGGGAAACTCCATTGTTTACGGTGATGTATCACTGAATCCTGTGTTTTTTATTCCGTTTATTTTTTATAAAAGTGCAGATCACACATACAATTCCGGCAGCAATGACGTAGGCCATAATGCACAAATGTACTTCGATGTAAGCAGCAGGCAAATACGTTATCTGCATCTTTATGCCTCTGTTTTTATCGATGAAATATCCACCAGCCGCATGTTTGATAAAGACCAGCAATCGAACTATGTCAGTTACAAAGCAGGCGCACGACTTTCCGGCCTTATTCCCGACGCAAGTTTCACTGCAGAATACACCCGTACTAATCCGATGGTATATCAGCACATCATACCATCAACCACCTACGAAAGCGACGGTTATGTGCTGGGACACTATATGAAAGACAACTCTGATAAAATTTACCTTTCGGTCAGATATAAACCCGTTCGCGGACTGGATATTCAGGTTAGTTACACCAAAGCCCGCAGAGGGAAAGATTACCAAAAAATAATTGAAGAGGGCGATTTTGCCGCCAACCCCGAGATTAATCCTGACGAACCCAGATGGGGTCTCCCCTTTATGAATGAAGTAAGATACAAAAAACGGCAATGGCAGTTTCGCGCAGGTTATCAAATAATTAACGATGCATATATTTTCCTGATTTACGAAAACAATAATATCACCGGAGCTGATAAAGATATTTACACTCCCCCGTTTTACCTCGAAGGAGATAATATATTCTCGTTTGGGATTAACTTCGGCTTCTGATAATTTCTTATTTTTGCTGTATCCGTCCAATGGCATGAAGGTACCGGATAATTGCTAATAAAAAAGTTTATGAATAAAATACAGATGGTAGACCTGCACACACAGTATCAACGGTTAAAACCCGAAATTGATGCTGCAATGCAGGAGGTTATACAAAGTTCTGCCTTCATCAACGGACCGGCAGTAAAACAGTTTCAGAAATCATTATCCGCATACCTGAATGTAAAACACGTAATTACATGCGGAAACGGAACAGATGCCATTTTTGCTGCCCTGTCTGTTCTCGGACTTAATCCAGGCGATGAGGTAATTATACCATCTTTCAGTTTCATTGCCACTGCCGAAGCCACAGGACTGTTGAACCTGAAACCGGTTTTTGTCGATGCCGACCCTTTCACATATACCATTTCACCGTCAGAAATTGAAGCTGCGATAACACCGAAAACAAAAGCAATAATTCCTGTCCATCTTTTCGGCCAGGGTGCCGGCATGAATGAAATAAAAGAAATAGCCGGCAGGCACAATCTTCATGTAATCGAGGATGCAGCCCAGTGTATGGGGGCCGGATACAACTACGGACAAAAAAAACGAAAACTCGGCACTATAGGCAATATCGGAATCACCTCTTTTTTCCCTTCCAAAAACCTGGGAGGTTTCGGAGACGGAGGTGCATGCTTCACAAACGATGACGAACTTGCAGAGAAACTGCGAATGTTTGTTAATCACGGTGCAAAGGAAAAGTATTATCACGAGACAACAGGAATAAATTCCCGCCTTGATACCATTCAGGCTGCAATACTGAATGTAAAACTCTCCCACCTCAACAACTTTAACCTCCAAAGACGGGAAGTTGCCGGCTTTTATGATAATGCTTTTAAAAACATTGATGAGATAGATATTCCTGGCCGAAACCCCGACTCGGAACATGTTTTCCACCAATACGTAATAAAAGTAAAAAACGGAAAAAGAGATGACCTCAGGGAATGGTTAAAAAACAAAAATATTCCGTCGATGGTTTATTATCCCGTGGCTTTACACAAACAAAAAGCATTTGAAAAACTAACAGACATAAATACAAACCTGCCGGTTTCTGAAATGCTGACCCGGGAAGTACTTGCCCTTCCAATACATACTGAAATCACTCATGAACAACTCGAATATATTAAAAACGGAGTTATATCGTTCTTTAATCAATAACGGATAAGCGAAAAATAAATGGAAGATTTTTTTTCTCACGAAACAGCAGTAATCGACAAAGGATGTTCAATAGGTAAAGGAACAAAAATATGGCATTTCAGTCATATTATGACAGGATGTAAGATTGGAGAAAACTGTAATATAGGACAAAATGTGGTTATTTCGCCGGGGGTGGTATTAGGGAAAAACGTGAAGGTGCAAAACAATGTTTCCATCTATACCGGTGTTACCTGCGACGATGATGTTTTTCTGGGGCCGTCAATGGTTTTCACAAATGTGATTAATCCGCGAAGTGCGGTAAACCGCAGAGGACAATACGAAAAAACCCATGTAGGCAAAGGAGCAACCATTGGAGCCAATGCCACAATCATATGCGGAAACGATATTGGAAAATATGCCTTTATCGGTGCAGGTGCCGTTGTTACCAGACACGTTAAACCGTATGCTCTGGTTGTTGGAAACCCGTCAAGACAAACCGGATGGATGAGTGAGTACGGACACAAACTTGAATTCGACAGCAATGGCATTGCCGTATGTCCCGAAAGTGGCGAAAAATACAAACTTGAATTTGACAGAGTATTCAAACTAAGCAATTAATTCAAACTAATCCCTTTCAACTGTATTCGCATAACAAACCCGACAGTTTGTCAAATACCTGAAAAACAATAACTACACCAAAGCTTTTTTGAATTAAATTCGGGCTTTGGCTAAACATTTACCATTAATGACCAAAGGAGATAAAATAAAATTTGCAGTTATCGGCATGGGACACATAGGCAAACGTCATGCTGACATAATCAGACAAAACCCTGAAGCAGAACTTGTAGCCGTAGCCGACATTTTATCACCGGAAGAGCTGGGCCTGAAAAATCTTAAAGAAGATTTTTACAGTTCACTGACCGGATTGCTCAACAGTGTTGATGACGTGGACGTTATAAACATCTGTACTCCTAACGGACTTCACGCACCACAGGCTATCGAAGTCCTGAATGCAAAAAAACACGTTGTCATTGAAAAACCCATTGCACTAAAAAAAGCCGATGCCGAAAAAATTATTTTCAAGGCATTACAGGTATCAAGACAGGTATTTGTGGTAATGCAGAACAGATACTCTCCCCCGTCGGTCTGGCTGAAAGATATGATTGAAAATAACCGTCTCGGAAATATTTACTCCGTTCAGCTCAATTGCTACTGGAACCGCGACGACCGGTATTACAACAAAGGCAACTGGCACGGCACACGGGAAACAGATGGCGGAACACTCTTCACCCAGTTCTCCCACTTTATTGACATGATGTACTGGCTGTTTGGTGATATTGAAAACATAAACGGTAAATTCAGAAACTTTTCACACGCAGAAACAATTGACTTTGAAGACTCCGGGATTGTACATTTTGACTTTATAAACGGAGGTATCGGCAGCATTAACTACAGCACCTCGGTTTGGGACAAAAATCTTGAAAGCAGCATAATTATTATAGGTGAAAAAGGAACGATAAAAGTTGCCGGACAATACATGAACAGTGTCGAATACTGCCATGTAAAAGATTATGATATGCCGGCACTCCCCGAATCTAATCCTCCTAACGATTATGGTGCTTACAAGGGATCTGCGGCAAATCATCATTTCATAATCGAAAATGTAATAAATACCCTTAAAGGCACTTCAACCATTACAACCAACGCTCTGGAAGGACTAAAGGTTGTAGAGATTATAGAACGTATTTATCAGAATAAACCAAACAACTTAAAATAAAACAAAATGATTGAGAAGCTTTTATCGAAAGATACCAAACTGTCGGTTATCGGCTTAGGATACGTTGGCTTACCCATTGCGCTGGAATTTGCACGTAAGATGCCTGTTATAGGATTCGACATAAAACCCGACAGGGTAGATTTGATGAAAAAGGGAATCGATCCCAGTAATGAACTCGAAAAGGAAGACTTTGAAGGATGCGACATACAGTTTACATGTAAACCCGAGGACCTGAAAGAGGCCACATTTCATGTAGTTGCCGTTCCAACTCCAATCAACAAACACAACCTGCCCGATCTCAGGCCTCTGCTTTCAGCAACCGCCACAGTCGGCAAAGCACTGAAAAAAGGTGATTATGTGGTATTTGAATCAACCGTTTATCCCGGCTGTACAGAAGAGGACTGTGTTCCTGTTCTGGAAAAAGAATCGGGGCTGAAATACAATGTGGATTTTAAGGTCGGGTACTCACCTGAACGTATCAATCCCGGTGACAAAGAGCATACATTAACAAAGATACTTAAAATTGTTTCAGGCAGCGATGATGAAGCACTCGAAACAGTTGCTGCCGTATACGAGTCGATAATAAAAGCAGGCATTCACAAAGCCAGTTCGATTAAGGTAGCTGAAGCTGCAAAAATTATCGAAAATACGCAGCGTGATGTTAACATTGCTCTCATGAACGAACTATCGCTTATTTTTAACCGCCTTGGAATAAATACATTTGAAGTATTGCAGGCTGCCGGCACAAAGTGGAATTTCCTTCGTTTTTTCCCGGGACTTGTAGGCGGGCACTGTATCGGTGTCGATCCGTACTACCTCACTTATAAAGCAAATGAACTGGGTTACCATTCAAAAATAATCACCGGAGGTCGTTTCATTAACGACTCGATGGGCGGCTATGTTGCCAAAACTACTGTTAAGAAAATGATAGCCAACGGCAACAAAGTAAACGGCGCCAAAGTGTTGATTATGGGTGCTACATTCAAAGAGAATGTCAGTGATATACGTAACTCAAAGGTAGCAGACGTATACAACGAACTTCGCTCTTTCAGTGTGGATGTGGACGTTCACGATCCTCATGCATCGTCGGAAGAACTGATGAAAGAGTACGGATACGGTCTGGTAGATGAAATAAAAGGAGAATATAACGCTGTAATTGTTGCGGTTAATCACCGGGAATACCTCGACCTTGATGAAGAGTATTTCAAATCAATTCTTGCTCCAAACGGAATTTTTGTAGATGTAAAAGGTATCTATCGCGATAAGATAAAAGAAATAACTTACTGGAGCTTATAGACTAGTGACGAGGATGTCCCAAAAGTCGTCATTCCGAATAAAATGAAGGAATCTCCATATTCACAAATACTGAGAATCAAGAGATTGCCTGCCCGACTGCGCTGGTCTGGCGGGCTTCGTCGTTCCTCCTCGCAATGACGTCTGTTTTTTACTTTTCGGACATCCTCGTAACCTTTTCAGGCATTCAGTACCCGTACTTCTGCATAAAATCAATAGTATCGTTTATTGCTTCATTGAGCGACCGGTACTTAAATCCTGTGGCATCAATCAGTTTTTGTCCCGAATATTTATAATCCGTGGTTGATATTTCAGCCGATATCTTTGAGATAAGCGGTTCTTTACCTGTTATCAACGACTTCAGATACTCTATCCGCCATGCAATCTCAAGCAATCCCTTGCCCGCTTTTATCTTTGGCGGTTTCACATTAAGCCGTTCCGACGACACATCAAACACATATTTCAATGGCCTGTTTTCGCTGCTTAACACAAACCTCTCATTTTCTATATCACTCTCCATAAGCATTATCAGTGCCGAAGCAACATCACGGGCATGAACATATCCCGTTGAGCCGGTAGTGTAGAAAGGCATTCCTTTTTTTATTTCGCTGAACAACTGAATTGAACTACGTGTTGTATCACCCGGGCCGATTATATAAGACGGATTTACTATTATGGTTTTCAGTCCTTCCATAGATGCACGTTGCACTTCCATCTCGGCACGGAATTTTGTTTCGGCATAAGGATAATGTTTTTCGTCGGCCTGCCACATACAGGATTCATCCACCGGATAACCATTAACAGAGTTTCCTAATGTTGCAATGGAACTTACAAATGCAAACTTGGCAACACCGGCTTCAATTGATGCATTCAGCATATTTGCCGTTCCGGTTTCATTAATCTCACGCATCTGTTTCTCCTTTGCCGGCGTAAGCGATACCATTGCCGCTGCATGATAAACATGCTTTACTCCTTTAAGCACATCCTTAAGCAGATAGAAATCGAGAATATCTCCGTCGATCCATTCTATTTCCGATTTCTTTTCCAGACCATAAAAATCAATCAGATCATCTACTATCGATATTTTACTGTTTTTTCTTTTTAATGCCCTTACATGAATCCCTGTCGCTGTAAGTTCGGCCAGCAAATGTGAGCCTACAAGCCCCGTACCTCCGGTTACAAAAACCATATTATATTTTTTGTTATTTAATCAATCTGAATTAATTCCCTGTTAATCATCAAAAACAAAGAACGAATCAACCACATTTACCGTTTGGCAATAGTATATGTGTTCCGCGTGCCGCTGGCATAAACGGAAATTCGTGAGCGCAAAATACAAAATATCTTAATACATGATGCCAATCACGCAAAACCAATAAAATTATAAATATGATTTACTCCCGGCAGATACCGGATCTTTCCATGCAAAAATCAATGAAAAAATCATTCTTTAACATCTCAATGGTTTCTTTGTCTTATTTTTAAAGTAATTTTGTATGCAAAAGCAATTCATTAACAAAATAAAAAAGAATAACATGTTTTCAGGAATAGTAGAAGAGGCCGCAACTGTTACAGGTCTTGAACAGGAAAAAGGAAACCTCCACATAACACTCGAATGCTCATTTACCGACGAGCTGAAGGTGGACCAAAGCATATCGCACAATGGTGTTTGCCTTACTGTGGTCAAGAAAGAGGGTAAAACCTATACTGTGACCGCAATAAAAGAAACTCTTGAAAAATCGAACCTCGGGCTGCTGAAGATAGGCGATAAAGTAAATCTTGAACGCAGCATGAAAATGAACGGCCGACTCGACGGACACATTGTTCAGGGACATGTGGACCAGACCGCCAGATGCATTGAGGTAAAAGAGGCCGACGGAAGCTGGTATTTCACCTTTCAGTACGATTTTGACAAAGAAAAAGCCAAGCAGGGGTACATGACTGTCGAAAAAGGTTCGGTAACAGTGAATGGTGTCAGCCTGACAGTAGTAAACAGTCGTGACGACAAATTCTCGGTTGCCATTATACCTTACACATACGAGTTCACCAATTTCCATCAGATTAAAGAGAATACCATTGTAAATATCGAATTCGATATTCTCGGGAAATACATAAGCAAACTAATGACTTTTCAGAATTAGTTCTCATAACTATTAAACATTCAGAAGTTTATCATAATAATAAACAGAGAGTGTCCAAAAATTATGATATAGACGTCATTGCGAGGAAGAATGACGAAGCAATCTACTAATTTTCAAACCTTGTGAATTTAGAGATTCCTTCACTCCGTTCGGAATGACGACTTTTGGGACACCCTCTGTTTTTGTAATATATTTCCTGTAATCCGATATCCTATTTTACCGTTTTGCTCAATTTAACCAGCTTGTCTTTATCGGCCTTCTCAACCGGAATAAATGTAAATCCCCAGCTGTAATCCCTGTCGGGGGAATACATATATTTTTTCAATGGTAAAGAATACCAGCTGTCGATACCACCAAGTCCTCTTTGTCCATAGTCGATATTCCAGCGAATAAAGTTATGCGGACTTACGAATTCCATATGTTTGTTTTCAAGATTTACAGGTCCGTAGTCGTACCCTTCACGGGCGTCAAAATCGGAAGTAAGATAAGGCATTGCCGTCATTTCAAAACCGTCGGTATTGTCGGCCACCACCAACAGTCCGTTTCCGTAATTATCAGTCAAAGCTGCCCAGCGCACCTCTGTTTTGTTACCATTCTCCTGCGGACGGGCATAAAAAACAAGCTGTTTTTCGGCCTTCCCACTATAAAGACCGATCAGTGCCGAAGCCTTTCTGTCGCAATAGTTTTCCCAAGGCCCCTTTCCAAAATAAGTCAGGTTGTCAAATTTTTTATCGAGCAACAGATTCATGCCAATACGCGGAATGTCGGATTTCTCTGTTCCGGATGCCTTCAGAATATTTTCAACATGCAGCCTTCCTCCTTTGCTTAGTGTATACTCAGTAACAAATTCTGTTTCCACCGGATTAAGGCTGTACACAACCCTGATCCCGGCACTTCCGTCAGGTGCTGTTTTCACATCCACACTTTTAACACTATACTCTTTAGTAGCTTTCTTCCAGTTAATATTTCTGAACGGCATTCTATTCCCGAAATCATTGTCGGTAGGAGCACGCCAGAAATCAGGTCTCGGACCGTTACCATCGTAAATATATCCGGTGCCATTAAAGATGTACGAAGTGATAATTCCGTCAGCTTTATCAACAACAAGCTTCACCTTTTTATTCTTAACTGTAATTTCTGCTCCCGAATCTTTAACTTTATATTTCCCGAAATCATCTTCACTGTTGTGTTTTTCAGCATCGGCATGCCATTTAAGCTTAAACTGCTCCTCCGACACCACATGCTCTGCCGGCACAACCGGAGTAGCCTTTGGGGTTTTTGCCCTGAGTATAAGAAAGTATTCCGTATTTGGTTCCGGAATTATATCATTACCAAGAACAACATCAAGCACTTTGCCTTTATGTGTATCACCCACAATGTTGTCAAGGGGAATACTTTTCAGAACTTCTCCATCCGCCGTTATCTCTGCCGAAAAATTAAGCTCATTCAGATTCGTAAAATCATAGTAATTCTCGATAAGTATTCTTGCCACATTATTTTTCTCTCTCAAAAGTTTAAAAACAACAGGCTCGTAACCTTTCTTTACTTCGTGCAAAGCCGGCTGTATGGTTCTGTCGGCATTCACCACTCCGTTCATCAGGAAATTACCGTCGGTGGGCATATTCTTACCAAAGTCACCACCAAAAGCAAAAAAACGTTTCCCGTCTTTTCCTGTTTTCCAGATACCCTGATCAACCCAGTCCCAGATAAATCCGCCTTGCAGTTGCGGATACTTACGTATTTCGTACCAGTATTCCATAAAGTTTCCGGTACTGTTGCCCATGTTGTGGGCATACTCCGACGGAATAAAAGGCCTGTCGAGCAACAGGTTGCCCATAAACTCTAATGTTGCAGGAGACGGATACTGCGGAACTATGATGTCGCTGTTCCACTCCCAACCGAGAGCATAACGCGAGTCTGTTTCAACCCTCTCGTACTGTACCGGACGTTTTGTTGCATCAGCCTCTTTGATGGCTTTGTAACCGGCATAAAAATTCACTCCGTTACCTGCCTCATTGCCCATCGACCATATAATTACCGATGCATGGTTTTTATCCCTCTTTACCATACGCACCATACGTTCCACATGTGCTTTTTCCCAATCGGGATTCTTCGCGAGTGATGCAGCACCATAACCCATTCCGTGCGACTCGATATTTGCCTCATCAACCACATAAATTCCGTACTCATCACAAAGCTCACACCAGCGTTCAGGCTGCGGATAATGGCTCAGACGCACAGCATTCAGATTGTATTGCTTCATCAGCCTCATATCCTTCATCATCAACTCTTCGGTAACTGCATGTCCTGTTTCCGGATTATGTTCCTGCATATTTGTTCCCCGCAACGTTACAGCCATTCCATTCACAAAAAACTGACCGTGCTTGATCTCTATCTTTCTGAAACCTATCTTTCCGGTAATCGCCTCAAGGACTCTCCCGTTATTGTCTTTAAGCGATATAACCAATGTGTAAAGATTCGGATACTCGGCGCTCCACTGTTTCACATTTTTAACTTTTGTCTTAAAGTGAAAAGTTCCTCCGGTTCTTTTGGGCATTGTTCCGGTTACCGTTCCTTTTTTCACCTCCTTGTCGCCGTGGTAAAGCACATACGAAACCTTTACGGAATTCGGAACCGGAAGATGGTTTTTTAAATCCACATCAAGATTTAACACTCCTGTCTCGTATGCATCATCAAGAGTGGAAACAACTTCATAATCCCTTATTCGTATTTTAGGCTGGCTGAAGACATAAACACTTCGTTCGATACCACTTATACGCCAAAAATCCTGACATTCAAGATAACTGGCATCACTCCAGCGATAAACCTTTAATGCAATTATATTTTTTTGTCCCGGCTTTACATACTTGGTTATATCAAACTCTGAAGGCAGCTTGCTTCCTTCGCTATATCCCACATAATCGCCATTTATCCAAATAAAAAATGCTGATTTTACAGAACCGAGATAAATAAAAATCTCACGTCCGTCCCAGTCGTCAGGAACTGTAAACTCACGGCGATACGAACCTACAGGATTGTAGTCATGAGGCACATTGGGCGGTTCAGGGCCGTTCTTCATTTCGGTAACAGGCGTACGTTTATCTGCAAACTCATACGGATGATTTACATAAACAGGCACTCCGAAACCCTGAATCTCCCAGTTTCCGGGAACCTTAATATCGTCCCATTCCGAAACATCATACTCCGGCCTGTAAAAATCAGAAGGAGCCTCAGCCGGGTTCCTAACCCACTTAAACTTCCAGATTCCGTCAAGACTTATCAGATATGCATTCTTTCCGGCCAGTGCATCCTTTTCTGACGGATAACTCCAAAAGATTGTTCTTGCCGGCTCTTTGTTTACTTCCGTTACTCGTTCATCTTCCCAGTTCTCTCTTATCTTTTGTGCACACAAAATATCTGTTGCCGCCAGCAACAGTATAAACAGCTTAAAACCTCTTTTCATATCACTTAAAAATATCCTGTTCAAAAAAACATCATATAAGTTTTTCTCATATGAATTGATTAAATTTAATATTTTTATTTAGCAATTAAACATAAGCTATTGCTAAAAAAGTTATCTTGAGACTTAAATTAAATTATAAAATTATGTTTGATAAAGAAATTTATATCAACAGACGAAAGCGTCTGAAAGAAAAAGTTGAAAACGGTGTTATCCTTATCCTGGGTAACAACGAATCGCCAATGAACTATCCTGACAACACTTACCATTTCCGTCAGGACAGCACATTCCTCTATTTTTTCGGCATCGACTATCCCGGACTTGCCGGAGTTATTGATGTAGACTCGGGTAAAGAGATAATATTCGGCGATGATGTATCAATTGAAAACATAATATGGATGGGCCCGCAGCGAAGCATGGCCGACAGGGCAGCAGAGGTGGGAATAACCGAAACCATGCCGTTTGGTAAGCTAAGCACATTTATAGAAGAGGCTGCCAATACAGGACGAAAAATACACTTTACTCCTCCATACCGGGGCGAAAATATAATGCTTCTGAGTGACCTTACCGGCTATCATCACAACGAAGTAACCAGCAAAAGCTCCGTTGAACTCATAAAAGCCTGTGTGGATCTTCGTTCGGTTAAAGATGCCGGAGAGATAAAAGAGATAGAAAATCATATGACAGTGGCTTACGAAATGCATACCACTGCCATGAGAATGGCCCAGCCCGGCAACACAGAACAACAGGTTACGGGAATACTCGAAGGAATATCGATGTCGGGAGGAGGAATGGTCTCATTCCCGATTATCTGTTCTGTCCACGGTGAAACACTGCACAATCACTATCATGGAAACACTTTGAAAGAGGGAGATCTGATGCTCGTGGATGCAGGAAGCGAATCACCGCGCCACTACGCAACCGACCATACCAGAACATCACCGGTAGGCGGAAAATTCACACAAAAACAAAGAGAGATTTATCAGATAGTGGCAGATGCCAACGATAAAGGACGTGAAGCAACACTTCCTGGTGTTCCATACCTTGATGCACATATGGATGCCAGCCGGACTATTGCTGCCGGACTGAAAGAACTCGGACTTATGAAAGGTGATGTAGACGAAGCTGTTGCTGCCGGAGCTCACGCTCTGTTTTTCCCGCACGGACTCGGCCACATGATGGGACTTGATGTTCACGATATGGAAGATTATGGCCAGGTTTACGTTGGCTACGACGATGAAATAAGGCCAAGCGACCAGTTCGGCCTTGCATATCTCCGGCTTGCACGGCGTCTGCAACCCGGATTTGTAATCACCAATGAGCCGGGTATCTATTTCATCCCTGCCCTTATTGACCAGTGGCGCAGTGAAAAGAAACATGAGCAGTTTATTAACTACGACAAAGTAGAACAATATAAAGACTTCGGAGGCATACGCCTCGAAGACGACATACTGGTTACTGAAAACGGATGCCGAATACTCGGTGAACGTATACCTATCTATCCTGATGAGGTGGAAAAGATGGTAAAATCAGGAAAATAATTTACTCTTTCAATATCCGTATATGTGCAATGAAAAGTTGCATGTATACGGATTATACTTATATGTTTGTTCTCAACATACACAAAACCTTTTATTTTTAAACTACAAATCACATCCCCTTTCACCCCTGAACAGGGATACAAAACGGACTGTGATAAACACTAAATTCCTCATTCCGGGAATAATTCTTCTATAAACCAGGTGTGGCTTTTAACAAAGAAAATCAGTAATTTTAACTGTCGATAAAAAGAATCAGAAATGCATAGCAAACCTGTTGTCATATTGAGCTATGATAATTTTCATGGTAATGATGTGGTTATAATGCGTTTTGATTTTAATGAAAAAATAAAAAATGCAGTAAAAAGTATTGAAGGAACAAAATGGGATGTTAAAGAAAAATTATGGTACATACCAAAGAATTTGTTTAATCTTAACATCGTTTTTTCCACACTTAATCCCGTTGCATACATAGACTACTCAGGACTGCATCATAAAGATATAACACCCGCCGGTAACGTTATAAACAAAAGAAAAAGAATAAGGTTAATAAACAGTTCCATAAAAAATAAAGTGCGGGAAAGCAATACCATACAGAAATACATCAAATATTTAAACGGTAAAAGATATAGTAAAAGTACAGTTGCAACATATTCAAACTTTGCAATCGAATTGTTCAGCTACATTCAAAAAAGCAAGCTGTCTGAAATCAACAATACAGATGTTAATAATTTTGTTGAAGATATAATTATTCCTGGTAATTACTCTATAAACACACACAGACAATTCATTAGTTCTATAAAACATTTAGCTGACTGCTTCCCCGATTTAAATATTTCTGCACCGGAATTATATATGCCTTCTAAAAGTAAGAAACTGCCGGAAGTTTTAAGTGAAGAAGAAATTATTAAACTGATTTCGGTTATCAAAAACCTTAAACATAAAACGATCATAACACTTCTGTATTCATCCGGACTAAGAATAGGTGAATTGTTAAACTTAAAATTATCAGAAATCGACATCAACAGAAAACAGATTCTAATAAAAAATTCAAAAGGGCGAAAAGACAGATATGTTATTATGGCTGATTCTTTTATCCCGTTATTAAAAGATTACCTGCATTCTTACTCCCCCTCTTACTGGTTGGTTGAAGGAGCAAAGGGAGCAAAATACTCAGCATCCAGCATTCGTACTTCACTAACCAGATATTGTGTAAAAGCCGGTATTTCTAAAAAAATAACACCACATACTTTACGCCATAGTTTTGCCACTCATTTATTGGAAAATGGAGTTGACATCAGATATATCCAGGCACTCCTTGGACATAGCAAACCTGAAACAACAATGATATATACTCATATTTCAAAAAAGAAATTAATGAACATACAAAGTCCTTTAGATTATTTAAGTGCAAAACACAAATGAAGTAATTCCGTATAAAAACAACATTTTTAGCACATATACGGCCCATATCTCCGTATATTTAATTAATTTTAGTACATATAACATAGTTGTGCGTCAGCTAAAAAAGGGAAAAATTAAATTATGATTAAATCAATTACCATAAAAAATGTAGCAACATTTGA
>JAADEM010000126.1 GCA_013153405.1 Chlorobiota bacterium | reverse complement strand
ATTCATCACAAGGGTATTGTCATCCCAACGTTGAAAAAGAGCGTAATAGCTTGCGAATGAACGTGGATTATTCATAACAAACTCTCCTACGAAATCTTTGTGTTCCTGAATAGCGTTATTGATTTTATCCACCAGTTCCTTTCGTCTCTCTTTATTTTCAACTTTTGTATCCCGAATCAGAAAGAGTTAAACATCTATATAACTATGTACTTAGGATAAAAATTGAGCAGCGTAAAGAAAAAAAACTTAATAGTATGCTGAAGGATGCTTCGGTAAACAGTTTTCCTGATATAGCTGAAAAAGATATTAACGGTAAAGAGGTGAAACTTTCTTCATTGAAAGGTAAGGTCGTGATTCTTTCATTTTGGGCATCATGGGATAAAAAATCAAGGGAAGCCAACAAATCGCTTAAGAGTGTGTATAAAAAATACCACAATCGGGGACTTGAGATTTATCAGGTTTCTTTAGACCGGAGTAAAGTACTTTGGGAAAATGCGGTTAAAACTGATGATTTGCCATGGATTAATGTGAGTGATCTGAGGTACACCGAGTCGCTTGCCGCAAAGCAATACAATGTGCGAAGAATACCTTCAGACTTTATCATTGACCGTAATGGAGATATAATAGGAAAAGACCTTTACGGAGAAAGGCTTGAAGAAAAAATGAGAGAACTTTTCAGGTAAAATTGTATAATCCGGAATGAATTGAAAGAAGGGAAAAAGATATACTTTGCATCTGATCTTCATTTGGGAGCACCCTATATAAATGATCATCGCATACACGAAAAAAGATTTGTTTCGTGGCTTGATGCAATAAAAAATGATGCAGAGGAGATATTTTTGGTAGGCGATATTTTTGATTTCTGGTATGAGTACAGATACTCTGTTCCCAAAGGATATTCCCGTTTTCTTGGAAAATTATCCGAGCTTACGGATTCCGGAATAAAAATACACATTTTTACAGGGAACCATGATGTTTGGTATTTCGATTATCTTCCTGAAGAGTGTGGGGTCATTATTCATGACGAACCTTATGTGGTTGTGTTTAATGATAAAACCTTTTTTATTGATCATGGTGATGAGCTTGGAAATGTGCCGGCTACGTATCTGATGATGAAAAAACTTTTCCGTAACCGGACGGCTCAGTGGCTTTTTAAACTTGTGCACCCGGATCTTGCAATCAGTTTTGCCCGTTTATGGTCGAAAAAAAGCCGTTATAAAAATGAAAAATCAAAAAAAGCTGAGTATCAGGGTGATGATAATGAGTGGCAGGTTCAGTTTGCCAAAAACTATATAAAGGGAAATCCCGGGGTCGATTACTTTCTTTTCGGACACAGACATGTAGCCAGAGTTATACCTCTTGACAATGAAAGCAAAGTGATATATCTGGGCGACTGGATATCAATAATGTCGTATGCCGTATATGACGGCGAGGAGCTTTCTCTTGAGTATTTTAGGGATTAACCGGTTACAGGTGGCGCCATACAGTTCGCGGCACATTGATCCTTTCTCCTTTCTTAATCTGTCTCAAAAACAAGTGTGTTATATTTTTCAAGATTCCATTTTGTTATCAGGTTTCGGAAGTAGGCATATTCATTTTCGGGAATAACCGTTTTTTTGATATCTATTATCTTTTTGTATTTAACAATATTTTCGTTTTGCCTTATTTCAACAGTAAAGTCTCCTGCCGGAGTTTTTATTTTTTCCGATGCACTGTTTATCAGTTTGTATCCACGTGGAACAGTTATGTTATATGTATAAGATTCTTTTAATGGATGTCCGAAGTATAACGGATTCAGTCTTTCTGTTTTTAAAGGTAAAAGATGTTTTGATGTAATTCCAAGTGTTGAAGCAGGTACGGGAACAAAATAGTTATTGCCTCGTATTTTACCGGAGATGTTACGTTCTCCGTTAAAAACAACTTTTAGCCTGTCAATGTTTAATGAGTCTGTTATTCCGTTCCAACCGGGAATAAGATTATTTACAAAATCCTTGTCGGTTTTTATTTTCATAAACGGATTTGCACTACCTGAAAATGTTGCAACAAAGAATCCTTTCATCGATTCGGCACCGGTAAGAGTAAGATTTCCGCTGGCTGAGATTTCTCCGTTTTGAGGTTTAAAATCCACCACTTGCTCTATTTTATATCCTACGGGGATACAGGCATATTCAGGTTGTTTTATCTCTGCATAATTTTTGTTTTTGTTTGTTGGAGAGAGATAAGCAAGACTCCCGTCTTCCGAGTTAAATATAATAACCGGAACAGAATTAAGAATAAATGGCCTGGTGTTTCCATTAAGTATACTGGGATATTTCATACATATGAAGTTGTTTATTCCTGCCTCTTTCATAAGTGAAGACATTAGAATTGCTTTTTCGGTAGCAGTTGCTGAATTACTTTCCCATATTAGTTTTGGAGTGCGGAACATAAATCCAGTAAGAATTTCAGGTATGCGTACCAAATTTACTTCATCCGTAACAATCTGTTGTATTTTAAGAGCAATTTCCATCGGAGTTTCAAGTCCTTTCAACGCATTTGAGATATATGGCGGCATCTTTTCCATATCGTTTATCATAAATCCCGGCTGATTACTTATTGCATCAATAAGTTTTTTACGGCTTTCCTGTGTTGAAAATATCAAGCGGGGCAGCTTTTCACTATAAATGTATTCACCAGGTTCTGTCAGATGCTGAGGTAAGTCTTCAAATTTCCATTCATATACAATATTGTTTCCGACAGTGGTTTTATGCGGTTTTGTATCACTGCCGTAAAGGGTGTAATTTAATTCTGTTCCTTTGGGTACCTGGATTATTATACTCATCTCTTTTACCGGACAGCTCTGAACTAACAATTCGTTACCCATTAAATACGGTAATATGTCTTTGACGGTCGTTATTTGATATTTACAATTAATGACGGCATTCCGTTCAAGGGCAGTATGCGAGATGACCAGTTCACGAATATGACTATATGCTTTAGAGTTTGTACAATTACGAGGCAAAACCTCATTATAGGCATTTTGGGGTGAATCAACTCTTTTTCCGTCGGACATTACAGTATACGACTCTTCAACGTTTATTTTCTGAAAATCGGGATTGTATGTAATACGGGTATCACCATAAAGACTGTGGAATGCCCGGTATGTAAAAAGTTTTTGCTTTTTCTCGGTTTTCTGTATAATACTTCCGTCCTCATTAAGAATAAATGTCTTCTTCAGGTTAAGATATAGGGCATCAGCATCAGGATAGTCCGAAGCAGTAGGCTCATCAGGACTGCATGATGAGAAAACAACGGTAAATATTGTGATAAACAGATATATGTAACGCATAATTATTATTTTATCAATTTGAGAATAACAGGATTATCGATAATCTTTTTTTGCATAAGAACAGCATTTCTGTATCCCGGCCACTCTTCCGGCTGGTATATTCGTTTGTTGAATTTCATTTTTTCGTTAAGTATCAGAGTATTGCCTTTTTGTTCAATATTTCCGTCGAAAGAGGCAGCATCACTTATTACTGTTTCAAGTTCCGGTTTCCACGCTATTTTGTATCCATTGGGAAGTGTTGTTGTATCTTCAATGCTTACACTGCGTGAACATCTGTCGCGAAACGGGTATTTACGTTTTTTCAGCGATGTGTTGATATACAGTTCACCCAATGCTCTTTTGAAAATTCCGGAACCGCCTAATGGTACGAATATAAGTTCATTGTTTCCGGTTATTGCATATCCGGGAATCTCATATTCAATTTTCAGGTTAACAGGACCTGCCATATAGTTGTACGGATCTTTTCCGAAATCGAGTGAAACAATGTGAGCCTGCGGGGCAACATTAAGCAGTTCCCGCTCAAGATTCGATTTCCATAATGCCTTATAGGAACCGGTAAACAATCTTCTTAGTGCAGCATCGGACTGACCTTCTGCCTCAACTGTTATTTCTCCTTTTAAGGTTCCAGAACTGTCGATTACCGATATGTTTTTAATTTTCACATAATGGTTTTCGGGAGGAGAAACTGGGGTTTCAAGCAGGTCAGACCCCTCTGGTATTCCCGGAAGGTAATTTTGTTGTTGTTCTGCACTCGACCAGTTTTCTCTGACAAAAGGTACCCAGGTCGGATCCAGTAAGTGCCACTTTCCGTCTGATAATTTTACAACAACCACAGAGTGGTTAAACTGATCAGCAGGTATAGGGTCGA
This sequence comes from Chlorobiota bacterium, assembly GCA_013153405.1. Lineage (GTDB taxonomy): Bacteria > Bacteroidota > Bacteroidia > Bacteroidales > Marinilabiliaceae > JAADEM01. The sequence continues at coordinate 7,909 of JAADEM010000126.1, read as the reverse complement.
TACGGGAGCCTGCCATTGTCATTGCAGGGTAGGCTTTAAAGCCGGCACTGCGAAGCATTGTGATTAGCATTCCTGCTTTGTCTTTACATACACCGCAGCGGTCAGTATAATCCATGCTGCCTTTGTGTAGAGTATATCCTTCTCCTTTGCCCATTGAAAGTCCCAGGTATCGTAATTCATCTGCCACCCAGTGATTAAGACGACTTACGGAATCCCATTCTGAAGTTGCACCTTTCAGCAATTCTTTTACTTTAGTATCAATCTCAGGTGTTGATTCAAAGCTGTTGTAATCTTCGTTTACGCCACAAAACCATTTCGATTTAGAATACCAGTCAGGAGCTGTTGATATCAGCAGTTTGGTTGCCACATCAGATGGTGCAACCATATTGGGTTCCCGATAAAGAGGCTTTATGTTGTTTAGCGTAAATCGGTATATTGTTTTTTCTCCAAGGTTCTTTTTTACCAGGTCTATTTTTCCGTTGTAAACTTTATATTGTACTTTTTTACTGTTTGGAATGGCTACCTGATAAACTTTTTTCAGCACATAAGTGTCGGACCAGAAAGGGACAATATCGTAAAAGTGTCCTTTCATGGGAGGAATATATTTTTCATCGTTATCCTGAAGCAGGGCATATGTAAATCCTTTTTTAAAAAGGAAAATTTCAAACGCATCACCAGATTCCAGTCGTCCGAGTTCCACCATTTTCTGGCGGGCTCCCCAAAGAATTGTTCCTGCCGGAGCGGGGTAGTCGGCTTCATGGTTTTTTGTTAGTGTTTTTTCAGTACCGTCTTTATAATAAATTACTACTTTTCTGATTTCTGCATAAGCTGATTGCGGATCGTAATCGTATTTATAAACATTGAAATGTTTACCTCCTGCGGGAGTCAGTATTTTAAAAAGTTTATGTTCATTGAAGTAGCTGAGTCCGGACTCCTGCATGTCAACTTTAGTACTGTCGAATATTACCACGTATCCGGCTCCCGGATATTTATTACTGTCGCCTGCCTTGTTAATTAAAGAACGTACAGGGATTGAAAAAACACTTAATCCTGTCCACAACAGTAGTAAAAGAATAAAAAATAATTTTTTCATATCTTGGGTTCAATGTATTAATACCAGGTAATTTATTTTACTAAAGATAGTTATAATTAAGTTTGGATATAAATTTTTTGAAAGAATTTGTTTTTAATGTCAGTTTTAACCAGCTATCTGCAGAGCATTAACAGAGCTCTGGGCATAATGTCTTTATAACCTAAGATTACTTTCCGTAATTATAACTAAGACATGAGGTTTTTGTTTGTTGTAAAGTACGGCTGGATTAGGATAGGTAAAAAACAGTGTAATAAACAGATAATTTTATTTCCACTTCACAGGAAGTATAAACCCCTTAATTACAACTGTCATCATGTAAAAAGGATAAAGAAACTGCATTATCATAAACACGGGCAAAGATGTTTTTAAGTTAAAAAAATCAATTCCGGACCTGATGAAGGAATAATCTATCAGTGTTTTTACAAAAAAGAACACACCCCACAATACAAGGTATAATTTGTTGAATATAGTTGCTGATAACAATAAAAGAGGAATAAGGTTTGCCAGGAAAATCAGCAATGATATTAGAATTAATGATTTGTCTTTGTAGCCGCCGGCTTTTGATATCCATCTTGAACGCTGGCGGATAAAACTGTTAAAATCGGGAGGAGGCGGAGTTGTTGCCAGTACTTCTGCAGACTTTAGATATCGAATGTTCTTGTTCTTTTTTTTCATCCACTCCAAAATAAAAATATCTTCTCCCGAAGCATAGCTGTCATTCAACTGTGGCATTTCCCGAAACTTTTTATACGACAGATTAGCCCCGTTACACAAAACAGGATTGCCGGCGAGGGCGCTTCCTGCTCCGGTCAATTGTAACGCCAGAAAATCGATGTTCTGAAAATTCTGCCAGAAAGTTCTTGCTTCCGAGTTTATTACGGGCATAATTACCATATCCGGGTTGTTGATTTTGTAGAATCCGGCAATGGTTTTAAGCCAGTTTTCTGGATAAACACAGTCGGCATCAGCAGTTACTATTATTTCGGCCTTAGCATTTTTCCAACCAGTGCGTAAGGCAGCTTTTTTCCCAGAAGAGTCATTGTTTACTATGCGGCAGTTAAATTTCCCTGACAGATGTTTTATAACGTTAATACTGTCATCCACAGAGTTGTCATTTACGAAAATTACCTCAAAGTTTTTTTTGTTTAAGGTTTGAGTATTCAGAGAGTTGATTAGATTCTCAAGATTGTTTTTTTCGTTACGAAAAGGAACAATGACCGAAATAAAAATACTAACTTCAGAATGTGGAATAAAAAAAACCGGCACTTTTTTCCAGTACCGGCTGTATTTTAACAGAGTAAATGCATACAGCAGAATTATCAGAGATGACGTTACATATACAGGAATCAATTTACAAAAATTTTATAATTAACTGTTTTTGTAATTATGGTTTAACTGTAAGAATCCAGCTTTCTATTTTATATTGGTTCAACAGCTCTTCCTGTCGTGACAGAGCTTTGGTAAGAGAGGTAAACGACTCCACTCCAACAAGGTACATGTCGTTACGTGGTATTGTAACAGGGTCGGTAAAACCTTTTTTCTTCATAGTTTCTGTGTATCGTTCTGCATTTTTCTTGTCTTTGAAACTACCAACAATTATAAAGTGACGTCTTTGTTTCACGACGGGAGCGGTAGCAACACCTGAACTCTCTTTCTTTTGAGTTTTTTCGGTTACTGTGCTTTCCGGTCCGGCGACAATACCACTGTTGGTTGATACCGGTTTTTCAGCTTGAGCAACAGGTTTGGGAACCGGTTTTGTTGTGTGTACTTCTTGTTTTATAACAACTTTTTGTTGTTCTTCACTTCCCGAAAAGATAAAATAATATAAAGCAAAACCCACAACCGGAATAAGAACAAAAAGAATAACAAATAAAGCTACGGTCTCTTTTTTCTTTTCTTCTTTGTAAAGCTCCCTGGTAGAAGGTGTCGTTTTAGGTTTTTCCGTTTCAGGCATTTCAGACACCGGTGGTTCTTCCTGCTGTTCGGTTACAGGTGGAACAATCAAAGGAGTGTCACTGCTTTTTTCCTCTTCTTCTATAGTTGTTGTTTCTTCTTCATGAGGCTCAATATCAAGAAGCTCATCGTTGTCGGGAGGTGTTTCCTGTGTGTTGTCTGTTCCTAAAGTGGTATTAAGGTTTTCATCTTGTTGGAAACGTAAAATGCCATTGGAATCTTTTGTGAATTTTCCAAGTCCTTTTAACTCATAAGAGCCGGTGGTTTCTAAAGTGTCATTAATACGTGCTACAAACTGACTAATCCGGTCTGTGGCTTCAAGTGTATCAACATTCTCCTTTTCTTTTACATAATCAATGAGAAGTCCGTCGTTAAAAGTCAGGAAATTATTGAAAAGGATAGTCACGCCGTTCTCGTGTGCAACAATAAAGGCTCCGAAATTAGGAATTATAACCCTGCTGTTTTCACGAATAAGGTCCAGAATATATTGTTCCATATTCATTAAGTGATAAATGATATTCGGTTAAAAATGGAATTTAAAGATAATCAGAATAATTATAAAAAGTAAAAATTAAGGAAGCTTTTCAACTAAACTGTAATATTTTGGGGTGAATTATTTGCTATGATTAATAATAAAAACACTTCCGAGCAGTGACGGAACAGCCACATTTAAGAGCCACAAAAAGAAAATAACCGATAAAATAACAGGAATATTTGTTATTATCATTCCGAAAATAAAAACAGCGGCAGAGCCTCTGATGCCAAGGTCAACCAGGAAAAAGGATGGGAAAAGGGTTATAACCGCAAAATAAACGGGGATTAAAAGAACAATGTCGGTTCCCTGCTGACCAAAAATTAAGAACCATAAATAAAGTTGAATATTAAATGTTATTACTCTGGCCAGTGTAATCAGAAACAGTGGAATTGTCCGGCTTGGTCTTAAGTTCATAAAAAACTTTTCACTCACTTCCCAGCGGGTATTTTTTACTTTTAATTTGAAATATTTAAATGTAAAATAAAGTGCGGCAAAACTGACAAATACTATAAAAATTCCACCAGCAAAGTAATATAGCTGATAGTTGTTCAGTTTATCCTGAAACCTTAAAATATCTTTTGAGATAACAATAGGTAATACCGATAGGGCGATTAGTAAAATGGCAACATTGGTTAGAAAGCTTCCGTAAACAGATGCTAGTACACCGGATGCCCTGTTTTCGGTGCTTAATAATAATATTTTTCCGCCGGGTTCTCCTATTTTTCCGGGAGTAATACTTCCGGTGGTGAATCCGGACAATACCATTTTTACTGAGGAGCCCAGGCTGGTAGTATGGGAAAAAGGCCTGATCAGCATATACCATTTTAAACTCTCAAAAAACAGGTTAATTCCCCAAAGCAGTAATTGTATTATTAAAAGCCAGATTCGGTTTTTATCGATAAAGCCAAAAGATGTTCCCCAGTTTTCGTATTTTATCAGTCTGAAAACAATATAAAAAAATGCTGCCAATGCAATAACAAAATAAACACTTCGCTTATTGGCATTTATCTTCATTTTATTTATTGTTTAAAACCGGATATCAGTTATTTGGTGCTTTGTGTGTTTATCTTATTGTTGGTAATGGGAAGGATAATGAATGCAAGCATTCCCATTATGAGAATCATTAGTGTTTGTGCGCCGTGAACTACAAGGGCAAATATGCCAGCCATTTCTTTATCTACATTATAAAATGCAAGTGTGGATATCACCATGGCATGCCAGGTTCCAAGTCCTCCCTGAACAGGCATAAGCATTCCAAGGCTTCCTGTTACAAGAATTGTAATGCCGGCAACGACTCCCAGTTTACTGGTTGCTTCGAAACTGAAAAAGCTGACATACACCATCAAAAAGTACATTATCCACATGAATATTGTATATGTCCAGAAAAGCCAGATGTTTTCAATCTTCCGGATTGAAAGAAAACCTTCACGGAATTTTTGCCACAGACTTGAGAAATCACGAAACAGTTTTATGGAATGTCTGTTTTGGCGGATAATCAGTCCCAGGGCTATAATTGATAGAACTATTGCATAGAGCCAGGGTGAATATATCAATTGTTCTATCTTTGCAGTATCGATACTTCCGGCAATAAAACTTTTCAGAATATCGAACTGTAAAAAAAGAGCCAGAACAAAAAGCAGGATTAAGATAAGCATGTCAAACAAACGTTCGACGACAACTGTTCCTACTACTTTTGTAAATGATATTTTTTCGTATTTACTCAGGACTCCGCACTTTGATATCTCACCCATTCGCGGAATAAGAAGATTGACAAAATAACCGGTCATTACGGCCCAGAATGAGTTGTTGAATCCGGCCTTCTCTCCGGTGGCTTTAATCAGGAGCTGCCATCTTGCTGCACGGCTAATATGGCTTAATATTCCTGTTACAACCGATAACAATATCCAATAATAGTTAGTATCATTCTTCAGGACATATATCATTTCTGACAGTTCCAGATCCCTGAATAACCACCATACTATAAATATTCCCAACGATGGAAATACAAAAAACTGTAAAAAACGTGTCAGATGTTTTCTCAATACCGGTTTGATTTGAAAAATTTAATTACCGTACAATCTTTTTATAAATTTTGATTGTTTACCTTTGTGCCCTGAAAAAGCGGTGCAAGATAATAATTTGTTTTGGCTTAAACTAAAACATTGTCGTTACGATTTCAATTCACATCAAGTTAATATGAGCAGGGTAAGAGCGAAAAAACACCTCGGGCAGCATTTCCTTACTGACCGCAATATTGCACGTAAGATTGTGGAAGGGTTAAAAGAGGTAACCGGAATAGTGCTTGAAGTGGGGCCGGGGATGGGTGTTCTTACAGAATTTCTGTTCGAAAAATACGGGAAGTCACTTTACCTTTCAGAGATAGATAACGAATCGGTTGAATACCTGAAAAAACACTTCCCCGAACTGAAAGAAAATATCATTGAGGGCGATTTTTTGAAAGAAGATCTTAAGAGTCGTTTTAATAGTAAGGTTTCTGTTATTGGAAACTTTCCTTATAATATTTCAAGTCAGATTTTTTTTAAAATTCTTGACAACAGAAATAATATTCCGCAGGTAGTGGGAATGATACAAAAAGAGGTGGCCGAAAGAATTGCTGCAAAACCCGGTTCGAAAATTTATGGAATACTGAGTGTTTTGTTGAAGGCTTTTTATGATATTGAATATATGTTCACGGTAAATGAAAATGTTTTTTCACCACCGCCAAAGGTAAAATCGGCAGTGGTCAGATTAACCAGGAATAATCGTGAAAACCTGAATTGTGATGAAGGACTTTTTTTCAGAATAGTAAAAGCCACTTTTTTGCACAGAAGAAAAACGATAAGGAATACCATAAAAATGATTCCTCATAACTTCGGTGCCGTGGCTCAGCATAAATTCATGAGTAAACGGCCGGAACAGTTGTCGGTGGATGAGTTTGAGGAACTTACACTGCTTATTCAGAACAATCCGGTGCAGTAGTTGTACATTATGATAAAACATGGCAATATGGCTAATTTTGAACTTACTAGAGAGTTTATTGAAAATATAAAGGAGCTTATTGAAAAAAAAGATAAGCAAGAGCTTTCCAGAATATTGGAAGAATTGCATCCTGCTGATATTGCAGAGATTTATAAAGAACTGAACATAGATGAGGCCAAATTTCTGTATTTCCTTCTTGATGACGACAAGGCTGCTGACGTAATAACTGAACTGGAAGAAGAAGACCGTCAGAAATTTCTCAAGAGCCTGCCTTCGGAAGTGATTGCCAAGCGTTTTATCGACAATATGGAATCGGATGATGCTGCCGATATCATAAGTGAGTTTGATGAGGAGAGAAAGCAGGAAGTGCTCTCACATATGGAAGATGTCAGCAGCGCCGGTAATATCGTTGACCTTCTTAACTATGAAGAGGGTACTGCGGGTAGCTTAATGGCAAAAGAGCTCATCAAAGTAAAAGAGAACTGGGATGTGCCGACTTGTATCAGGAGTATGCGCCGGCAGGCAGAAGAGGTTGATGATGTTTACTATGTATATGTGGTTGATAATGACGGGATCCTTAAAGGAACCCTGTCGCTGAAAAAGTTACTGATAAGTTCACCCAAAGCAAAAATAAAGGATATATATAACTCGAATGTGATTTCTGTTAAAGCAGATACACCATCCGAAGAGGTTGCCAATATTATGAATAAATACGACCTTGTTGCTCTTCCTGTTGTTGATGATATTGGCAGGTTGCTTGGTCGTATCACTATCGACGATGTTGTTGATGTGATAAGAGAAGAGGCAGAGAAAGACTATCAGTTGGCATCCGGTATCACCGAGGATGTTGAATCTTCAGACAATGTATGGATACAGACGCGTGCCCGGTTTCCATGGCTGGCTATAGGTCTTGCCGGAGGAATTATGGGGTCGAGGGTTATATCCGGATTTATGGGTAACATTGGGAACCACCCGCAAATGGCTCTTTTTATGCCTCTTATTGCTGCTATGGGCGGTAACGTTGGAATACAATCATCGGCAATAGTGGTACAGTCGCTGGCAAGTGGTGACATGGGAATTGATACTACATGGAAAAAACTTCTGAAAGAATTTTCGGTTGCCTTTTTTAATGCAACAATATTGTCACTTCTTATTTTCGGGTATAATTTTATGATTGGCTCAGATGTGGCTTTAACTTTAACTGTTTCTGTGGCCATGTTTTCTGTAGTGATATTTGCGTCTTTATTCGGAACTTTTATTCCGTTGCTTTTGGACCGAATAAAGATAGATCCTGCAGTTGCTACAGGTCCTTTTATTACTACTCTGAACGATATAATAGGAATGTTTAT
>JAADEM010000021.1 GCA_013153405.1 Chlorobiota bacterium | reverse complement strand
TCATTTATTGTGGATAAGTATTTTTGTTTACCTGTTTCTTTATCAAAAGCAGCAATAAAAGGTTTTCCAAAGTTCAATTCTCTATACCCCATAAATGCATAACCATTGTTAATCATATAGATAAGACTATCTTCTACAAAAATTGTTGATTTGCTTGCAAATTTCTTGGGGAATGAATATTTCCAAATGACTTCTCCAGAGTTTTTGTTAATTTTTGCAAGTTGTTCTGCAGACGAAAAATAAATATATAGACTATCAATAATAACGTTTGAAACAGCATCATGGACTAAATTATGTCCTGTGGCTGTTACAAAAGTACCAGTTAATATTCCAAGTGCTGCTCCAGCCACATTTGTTGCAATTGTTTCAGTATAATCTTTTTTCCCGGTAATAGTTTCGTAATCCCAACCTTTACCATTTTTTATATTAATCGAATGTAATCCGGCTGCTACAATCATTAAAGTTGAATCATTTGTATAAAAAAGGTCATTCCAACCATATTCAGAATTTAATTCTTTCTCCCAGATTATCTTTCCATTCTTCATGTCAAGACCTTGAAGTTTATTTGAATAACCAGTCGAACCGTTAAATCTATATCCTATTCCAATATTGTAATCCGGGTCTGCAAAAACTATATTGTTTTTTACTTCCCACAGTTCATTACCTGTGTTTATGTCTAACAAATAACTCTTATTTGCAACTGTAAAAATCATTGTATTATTAAATTGCTGTAAATAGCTTGTTTGAAAATTTACTTTTTTATTCCATTTTAATTTCTTTTCATTCAAATCATAAAGCAAAATATATCCTTTGTTTTTTAACCATTTGTCATTTTTGCTTAATCCTCGTAATTGAACAGTTAAAAAACCGGAGGTTGTATCAAGATATGTTTTGTGGATTCTGTTAGGAAAAACATATTCTAATCCATTTATTTCAGATGATGTAAGAAGATTTTTCCCTAAAACTTTCTCATTAATCAAAACTTTAACATCATTATTCTTTTGGCTAAATGACTGTATCGAAAATAAAATTAAAATTGTTAAACAAAGTGTTTTCATTTTTTCTTTTCGTTTTATTTGTGCAACATATGTTTATAAATTTATAGCATATATTATTATTTCTTTAGTCCTATGTTAAAGTTACATATATTCCTCCGGATAAGGGGAATAAGTTCAACCATAAATTCAATATCTTTTAAGTTTAATGTGTTTGCATTTTAACATGTGAATAAAAATATGCCCGGATTGAGCTGGTAATATCCATGCATTGTCATTTTGAAAACTCACATGCAACATTGGAAAATGTTATTATAATTATCAGAAACTCTTAAAAAATGTTATTAATGAGAATGTTTCTGAATTAGACCCTTAGCCGGTTCCGGCCATATTAACCGATGTGTCTCTAATGTATTGTTAATTACGGAATAAAGTCTTTTGTTGAAGAGCAGCTTTATGAAATATGTTTTATAACTACTTTTTCTTCTGTTGGGAATAATGATGCGTTTCTTTATTTTTGCAACAAAGAAAAAGTTCAATAATTGATTTACCCCTGTTTCTGATTGTTTTATTAGTTGAAACAGGGAATGAAAATTATCAACAAAAACAAATAATAATGGCTAAAGTAAAATCATTAGATGATCTGAAAAAGATAAAGGAAGAGTTTTTGTCAAAAGAGGAACTTCAAAAAAACGGAGACAAATCCTTAGGCATTGTTCAGATAAAAGTAGCTATGGCTACTTGTGGAATTGCTTCCGGAGCTAAAAAGACAATGGATTATCTGATCAACGAACTCGACAATCGTGCCATTGATGCGGTAGTTACTCAAACCGGTTGTATGGGGTATTGTTATGCCGAGCCCACCATTGAGGTTACACTGCCGGGTAAGGAGCCTGTGGTTTTCGGTTACGTGGATGAAAAGAGAGCCGGAGATATAATCGAAAAGTACATTCAGGGAGGTGAGCTTGTCGGCGATGTGATACCCGTTAATTACGAAACAATTGAAGAACATAACATTGAATAGCTGATATTATGGCAAAGGATAAAAAACAGATCAGGATCGCATTGCGTAACTGCGGTTTCATAAATCCGGAAAATATCGATGAGTACATTGCCCGCGATGGTTATCAGGCATTGGGTAAAGCTTTGGAGATGACACCGGAGGAGGTGATCGATGAGATCAAAAAGTCAGGTCTGCGGGGCCGCGGAGGAGGTGGTTTCCCTACAGGATTGAAGTGGGAACTTACCCGGAAAGTCGAAGCAGAGCAGAAATATGTTGTTTGTAATGCCGATGAGGGCGATCCCGGAGCATTTATGGACCGCTCTATTCTTGAGGGCGACCCGCATACAGTTCTTGAGGCAATGGCCATTAACGGCTATTGTACCGGTGCAAGCAAAGGTTTGATTTACATTCGTGCTGAATATCCGTTGGCAATTGAAAGATTGAAAATCGCTATCGGTCAGGCTCGTGAATACGGATTACTTGGCGATAAGATTTTCGGAAAAGATTTCAGTTTTGATATCGAGCTTCGTTACGGGGCAGGGGCTTTTGTCTGCGGTGAGGAAACTGCGCTGATCCACTCAATGGAAGGACTGAGGGGTGAACCCACAGTTAAACCTCCGTTTCCGTCAGAGAGTGGTTACAAAGGAGCACCAACCAACGTAAACAATGTTGAGACATATGCCAATATTCCTGTTATCTTACTAAAAGGTTCCGGCTGGTTTGCAAGCATCGGTACCGAGAAGAGTAAAGGAACAAAAGTATTTGCTCTTGCAGGTAAGGTGAACAACGTAGGATTGATTGAGGTTCCTATGGGAACAACCCTGCGTGAAGTTATTTTCGATATCGGAGGCGGTATCAAGAGTGGAAAGAAGTTCAAGGCAGTTCAGACTGGAGGCCCTTCGGGAGGATGTCTTACAGAGAAACATCTTGATATCCCAATCGATTATGACAATCTTATTGCATCCGGTTCGATGATGGGTTCGGGAGGTATGATAGTGATGGATGAAGATGATTGTATGGTCTCTGTAGCTAAATTCTATCTCGACTTTACAGTAGAGGAATCTTGCGGAAAATGTGCACCGTGCCGTTTAGGTAACAAACGTTTATACGAAATTCTGGATACTATTACTCAGGGTAAAGGAACTGAAGATGATCTTTTCAAACTTCGTAATCTGGGTAATGTAATTAAGGATACATCCCTTTGCGGACTGGGACAGACATCTCCGAATCCTGTTCTTTCAACCATGGAAAACTTTTACGATGAGTATCTGGCACATGTTAAGGATCATAAATGTCCGGCCGGTCAGTGTAAAGCATTGATGTCGTACATTATCAATCCGGATGCCTGTGTTGGATGTACTTTGTGTGCCCGGGTTTGTCCGGTTGATGCTATTTCGGGTGAGAAAAAGATGCCTCACGTAATAGATCAGAGTATATGTATTAAATGCGGAGCCTGCTTTGAAAAATGTAAGTTCGGAGCAATTTTTATTGAGTAATCGATGAATTGAGGAAATGAGCAACAGATGTTAATAGGAAAACTTTTTATTTCTGAAATTCAAAAAAACATATAGAATGGATATAGTAAAACTAACTATAGATAACACTCCGGTAGTTGTGGAAAAAGGAACCACAGTACTGGAGGCAGCAAAGACGGTGGGAGTGGAGATTCCTACACTTTGCTATATGAAACTCGATGATATGGAGTTTGAGAATAAACCTGGAGGCTGTCGTGTTTGTGTGGTTGAGATAGAGGGACGACGAAATCTGGCTCCGTCGTGTAAAACAGAATGTGAGGAAGGCATGGTGGTAAATACGCACTCCGTTAGAGTTGTAAATGCCCGCCGTACGGTTACCGAGCTCATCCTGTCCGATCATCCGTTTGAGTGTCTTGTATGTTCAAAATCAGGTAAATGTGACCTCCAGACACTGGCACAGGATCTGGGTATTCGTGAAATTCACTACCAGGGCGAGAAGTCTACATATAAGTCGGATAAGTCTCCGGCCATCATCCGCGAAATGGATAAATGTATTATGTGCCGCCGTTGTGAAACAGCCTGTAATGATGTGCAGACAGTAGGAACCTTATCAGCCATTTACCGGGGGTTCAAGTCGGTTGTGGCTCCGGCTTTTGAGATGGACCTTGACCATACCAACTGTACCTTCTGCGGACAGTGTGTGGCTGTTTGTCCTACAGGAGCTTTGATAGAGCGCGACCATACCTGGAAAGTAATGGAAGCTATCATCAATCCTGAAAAGACTGTTATAGTACAGACTGCACCTGCAGTGCGTGCTGCTCTGGGCGAGGAGTTTGGTATGGAGCCCGGTACTCTGGTTACAGGAAAGATGGTAACGGCATTGCGTAAAATAGGTTTTGATTATGTTTTTGATACCGATTTTGCAGCCGACCTCACAATCTTAGAAGAGGGAACCGAATTACTTGGCAGGTTAAGCAGGTTTCTATCAGGGAATAAGGATGTTAAGCTTCCGATACTTACTTCCTGTTGTCCGGCGTGGGTGAACTTCTTTGAGCACCATTTCCCGGAGATGAAAGATATTCCATCTACGGCTAAATCACCGCAGCAGATGTTTGGAGCCATAGCCAAAACATATTTTGCCGATAAGCTTCAGATAAAGCGTGAAAATCTGGTGGTGGTTTCTGTTATGCCTTGTCTTGCCAAAAAGTATGAGGCTTCCCGTGACGAGTTTAAAGTAAACGGGGATCCTGATGTTAATATTTCAATTACAACCCGGGAGCTGGCACAGATGATTAAGAATGCCAACCTGAAATTCACCGAGCTGCCCGATGATGATTTTGACCGTCCGCTTGGCGAATCGACAGGTGCAGGTGTAATATTCGGAACAACGGGAGGTGTAATAGAAGCTGCCGTGCGTACAGCTTACGAACTTCATACAGGAAAAGAGCTGGACCGTCTCGATTTTGAAGAGCTCCGGGGACTTGAAGGGATCAGAAGTGCAACCATAGATTTCGACGGTTTGCCGATCAACATCGGTATTGCCCACGGACTTGGAAACGCACGAAAACTGCTTGAAGATATCAAGGCCGGAAAATCGCAGTTCCATGCCATAGAGATTATGGCATGTCCGGGAGGATGTATCGGCGGCGGTGGGCAACCGTACCATCATGGAGATGTGAATGTGTTGAAGAAGCGTCAGAAGGCTATTTATGAGGAGGATGCAGGTAAGACTATCCGTAAATCACACGAGAACCCTTACATTAAAAAGTTGTATGAGGAGTTCCTCGGCGAACCTTGCGGAGCTAAATCGCATGAGCTGCTTCACACCAAGTACTTTGATAAGAAAAAGAAGATTGAGATATGAGTCACCTCACCCCCTAAGAGGTTGTCTAAAAAGAACAATAATGATGAAAATATCACGCAAAGGCGCTGAGATCGCAAAGTTAAATGTTTGATTTACAATGCTAATTTTTCTCTGTGTCTTTGCGCCTTTGCGAAAAAATCACTTTTTGGACGGCCTCAGATAGGAGCAGTGGGGTAAAGGCCAAACCCGTAGGGGCGATATGTTACCCCCTCAGTCGCCTCCGCCTGTTTAGTCGGACAAGCTAAAGGGGGAGGAGAAAACAGGATTAAAGTTAAAGAACAAAAAGCCCCGAAAGAGGCGAACAATAATAACCATGGCAAAGCCCATGGAAGAAACAAAAAAGCAAGAACCGGTTTTGGCGGGATTTTTGTCCGCCCGCAGCGAAGCGAAGGGCAGCAAAATCGTGACAAAACACCCAAAAACAAAAACAAAATGGCAGATATAAAATTACCGGCAAACAAAGTTCAGGAACTGCGTGAAGTTTGTGCAAAGTTCAATCACGATAAAGGTGAGCTGATAAATGTTCTTCATGCTGCTCAGGGAATATTCGGATATCTTCCTGCCGAGGTGCAGGAGATTGTAGCTGAGGAGCTGAATGTTTCAGTAGCACACGTTTATGGTGTGGTTACCTTTTATTCGTTTTTTACAATGTTACCAAAGGGTAAACATCCGATATCTATTTGTATGGGTACGGCTTGTTATGTGAGAGGAGCCGAAAAGGTCCTCGATGAATTTAAGCGACATCTGAATATTAAAGTAGGAGAAACAACTCCCGATGGCGATTTCTCAATAAGTTGTCTGCGGTGTGTTGGAGCCTGTGGTCTGGCTCCGGTTGTAACAGTGGGAGAGAAGGTATACGGACGAGTGGCTCCTGAAGATGTAAAAGGAATACTTGCCGAGTACAGATAAAATTGTAATTGAGTTTTGTAAACGACGGGGTGATTTCAACAATTTATCAGGAAGTCACCCCGTCGTTTTATTTATTCGTGCTCATTGTCGGTATCATTCAAAGTTACACAGTCAGTATCATTCTGCTACTTTCAAAAACCACATAGCAAATGACCGGTAAAGGAAATGTGTCCATTTGCCGAAAGGAACAATTATAAGTGCCCATTGCACAAGTATAATAAGATGCACAATGTAGATCCAGATGTTGTTTTCAAGCATGTCGAGGTCGATGAAAAGGCGTACTACAAATGCAGTAGCACCCAGCAGAGAAAGCCACACAACGAACATCCAGTCACTGGGATGAGAGTGTTTGCTTACCTCTGTACTTTTTTTCATCCGGGCGACAATAAAAAGTATGGTAACAATAAAAATTGCCGCACTCTCAATGTATCCCAGTGCGATAATAGACTTACTGTTTGTTCCGAACCAATCGAGAAAGACAGTGGTGAACAGCAAAGAGAGATAACTGAAAACAAGTATCAGGTGTTCTGTCCAGCGGGTTTTACTTTTGTCGCAGCCCAGTGTACGTTTCTGTGTGAACATATGCACAAATAGTTCACCAAAAGTTTTGAAATATTTTTTTACCGGTATTTTTTCATGCCTGCTGTATACGGTCAGCATCCACATTCGGATGATGTTTGGCAGCAGTATGAATACAAAGACCCCGGCAATGGCAAGCATCTCAAAGTAATGTCCTGTGTGCAGCAGCCTGTCGGGGTTGAAATTTTGTGCTGAAGCAAACCAGAGAACTCCGGTTGCAAGCAGAATAAATGCTGTTATGACTGCTGTTAATGAGCGGTAAAACAGGCCGGACAGTCCCGTCCAGTCATATTGTGCTGTTAGCCATCTGCGCAGAGACATCATCAGCTCTCCGGGTTCTGCCTGCCGCGGACAGGTTGTACTGCACTCGCCGCAGTAGTAACAGAGCCATGGTTCCAGCGAGTTTTTCAGCTCTCCTTCCAGGCCAAGAACGCTAAGACGTACCATCTTTCGCGGGAATGAGTTATTCTCATCTGACAGAGAACAAACTGCCGTACAGTTGCCGCAGTTGTAACATGCATTTACATCAAAAGCGCCAAAGCGTTTCAGAGCTTTTGTAAAACCGGGATTTATCCTTGCCATCATTTTTTTATTTTGTAGTAAAAGTATTCGTCCATATCGTCAGGTTCTCCTGTTTCAACTTGACCGTATTTTAACAGACTCATCAGGTGGAACATCACCTCATCGGCGGGAATGCCAAGTTCGTCTGAAAGCATAGGTATTGTTTTGTCACCATCTTTAAGGGCATTCAGTATCTGCTTTTTCATTTTGGTGAAGTACTTCAACCGCTCTGTAACCTCACGGGGAACAGGGCGTTTTTCTCGTAATATTTTTGCAGTATTGCGTTCCATTATCAGTTCTGTTTTTACTGTCAGTCTTTTTGTGTCAGGGAGTAGCACCTGAACGTATAAGTATAGTGTCCCTGAATTATTTTTATTTAACTTCTATAGTGACCAGACATTAAGTCATTTAATTTTCCATTAATGCATCTATCATGCTCTCCACTTCATCGTCAGAAAGTCCTGTAAGCTGAATGGCATTTGACGGACAGACAGGCAGACACATTCCACATCCTTTACATACCGATTTGTTGACTACAGCAACAGTCTTGCCGTCAATCTCTTTAGGCGTGAAAGCATCGTACGGACATGCATCGTCGCATTTGCCGCACCATTCGCAATCATCTTTACTGACTTTGGCAATTGTCGGCTCAAGTGCAAGTTCACCCGAAGCAACTATGGTGAAGGATTTTGTTGCTGCCGCCAGTGCCGAGGTCATACTCTCAACAATGTTTTTAGGTCCCTGTCCGGCTCCTGCAATGGTGATTCCGTCTATCACCGTTTCTACCGGACGCAGTTTCATATGTATTTCATTGAAAAACTTATCTCTTCCCCTGGGGACTTTCAACAGATTTCCAATGGAGTTATCTTTCCGGGGAACCATTCCTGTAACAAGAACTACAAGGTCGGCTTCAACTTCAAGTTTTTTATCCTGTGTCAGTATATCATTTATCGATACTACTGTTTTTCCATCAACAACCTTTACTTCCGGCGGATTGTCCTCGAACGATTGCAGGTAGATGTCTCCGAGACGTGACGACTCGTCGTAAAGTATTTCCTGTTTGCCGTATGTTCTTATGCCTCTGTTGAAATGGAAATTGTTAATGTCTTTAAACCGCTTTTTTGCATCGATGGCTGTGTAGATATTAGATGTACAGCAGTATCTTGAACAGTATTTGTTTTCACCGTTTACCTGCCGGCTTCCAACACAATAGATGTATGCAATGTTGTGGATATTCCTGCCTTTGAACTGCAGTTTATCGCCATTACAGTAGTGAACAATCCGTTTGAATTGCGGCAGGGTAACAACATTGTCGATTTCACCGTAGCCGAATTCCCCTTTCTTCGGTTCGTAGGGATCAAAACCTGTGGCAAGAAGTATTGAGCCCGCTCTGATGTCCAGATATTCCGGTTTTTGATTAAAATCAATACTGCTGCATACCTTTTCACACTCGCCACAACGTGTACAGTTTTCAATATCGATTGCTGGGAGCTGAGGATATTCACCCGGATAGTTATGATAAATAGCTTTTCGTTTAGTGATGTTAAAATTGAACTTGTCGGGAACTTCAACGGGACACACATCAATGGCCTTCTGTAATTCTCCTTTGTTACACTGCATGCGGATGTATCTGGGTGTGATTTTAACTTTTAAAGAGAAGTTTCCAATACTTCCGCTTTTTTCGACTACTTCGGCACCGGTAAAAAGAGTTATGTTTTTATGAGACAAAATGTCGTCGTAAAGGCGGGTTATAAGCTCTTTACCTGTTTCATCGGAAATGCAAAGGTTGTCCCATTGAGCAACCCTGCCTCCTACAAAAAATTCCCTTTCGATGAGATAGACCAGAACTCCCGATTTGGCCAGTTTCACTGCGGCTTTCATTCCTGCCACACCCGCGCCTATTACTGCCACTGTCCGTACAGCTTCAACCTTAATAGGTTCAAGTGCTTGCGATCGTCTTACCTTAGCGATAGCTGACCTGACAATTCTTATAGCTTTCTCTGTGGCTCCTTGTTTGTTGTCGGAGTGTGCCCAGGATACCTGTTCGCGGATATTAGCATGAACATAGTTGTATTTGTTAAGTCCGGCACGTTCGGTTACTGCTCTGAATGTCAGCAGGTGCAACTTAGGTGAACAGGATGCCACCACGACTCCGTCGAGTTTTTGTGTGACAATATCCTCAACCATCTCCTTCTGATTTGAATCGGCACAGGCAAACATTGTGGTCTTTGCCAGAAAAACACCCTCTTCATTTTCTACAACCTGACGTACCTTCTCCACATCAACATAATCGGATATGTTGCCGCCACAATGACATACATAAACTCCTATTCTCTTTTTGTAAGCAACCTTTGAGTCTTCCCTGACTGGAGAGACAGAGGTTTTTGCCTGCTGTATGTTGTCTGATTTCTTTGATTGATCCTGTTTCATTTTAAATGTCTTTTTATCGGGTGTTTGTTTTGGTTGCAGGAAGCTGTTTTTCTTACTTTTGCTTCGGAGTATACGTTGTCTGTGTCCGCTGAACTCTGATTACTTTTCAGTTACTTGTTTTAGGTAACTTATCGTTTGTGCCGATGCAGCACCTCCTGAAAGTATCGAATCGGGGATGTCCATGGGAGCAGAAGCCGTTCCTGCTACGAAAACTCCATCGATACTTGTCTTCGACGGGTTTGCAAGCATGTCTGTCTGCTGCACAAAATTAAACTGATCAAGTTCAAGTTCTTTGTTAGTAAATGATTCAGATACCTCCGAGTTAGCAAGTAATCCGACAGATAAAACTACCATATCGTGTTCTGCCTCTTTTACTTTACCCTCTTCGATGTCTTCGTATCTGAGGAGCAGGTTTCCGTTTTCTTTTTCAGTAATCTTACCTATTTTTCCTTTAATAAATTCAACGCCCATTCCACGTGCCTGTGCATAGAACTCATTGAATCCTTTTCCGAAAGCTCTTATGTGCAGATAGTAGATGGTTACATCAGCCATAGGTAAAGCTCCCATCAGAAGCTGGGCTTGTTTAATGGAATACATACAACAAACCTGTGAGCATATCGGATTACCTATCGATTTGTCGCGTGATCCTGTACAAAGAACATATGCAATATTATCGGGCATCTTACCGTCGCCCGGACGCAAAATTGTGTTGTACGGTCGTGTTGGGGCAAGCTGCCTTTCCATCTGCATAGAGGTGATCACATTTTTGAATTTCCCGTAGCCGTAACGTGGAATTTTAAGCGGATCGAAAAGGTTGAAGCCGGTAGCAACGACTACCGATTTTACTTTTACCAGATACTCTTCCTCCGTTTGTGTGAAATCGATACAGTTGGTAGGACAAACCCGTTCACATGCACCACAGAGGGTACAGTTATCAATGTCGATAGCAGCCGCACGGGGACTGGCAATGCTACACGGGATATAAGCAGCCTTTCGTCCAACCAGACCATACTGGTACTGGTCGCTAACACTTACCGGGCAGGCCTCTTCGCACAACTGACAACCTGTGCAGTCCTCCACATTAACATATCGGGGTTGTTTTATCACTACAGCTTCGAAATTGTGTTCTGCCAGCTTTGTAACTTTTACTGCTTCCGATCCTGTAAAAATTGTAATATTGGGATGTCTTGCTATCTCCGACACTTTCGGAGTAGTTATGCAGGCAGAGCAGTCGAGAGTTGGAAACACTTTACTAAGCATTATCATTTTACCGCCAATGGTAAGGTCTTTTTCCACAAGAAGAACCTTAAATCCAAGATTGGCAAGGTTAAGCGAACATTCACCTCCTGCAATACCACCGCCGATAACAAGTACATCGTATTCCAATATTTTTTTATGTTCGGACATGATTTTTCAATTTTATAGTTCGTTTAGGCTCTAAATTTTACCCCCTTCCGTCCCCCAGCTTGCAGGGGGTAAAAACAGCCGGAAAAAATTATTTTCCATAGCTAATAATTAACTCATCCCATTCAGTGTTTCTACAAAGCTCTTAACGTGTTTCACAAACGGTTCGCTGCAGATGGAGCAGATGGCAGCCATTTTAAGGCGTGCGGGATCCATTCCAAGCTCTTTCATCTTATCCTGTGTTTCCTGAACCAGCTTTCCGGTTTTTTCGGTACAAGTTTCACCGTAAGGGCAGTCGGTGCCGTCGGCAGCAATGAACACACCGTCGAATCCCTGTTCAAGTGCGTGCATTATCCATCGTGGTTTAACGGCACTTGAACAGGGAACGGTTATGGTATAAACAGTAGGCGGATAGTGTAATTTCAATAGTCCGGCCATATCAATGGCAGGGTCGGATATTTTCTCGGTTGAGAAAACAAGTATCTTTACACTATTATTTAATTTTCCGCTGTTCATATTTATTTTTTTAAGAAAATTCTGTAGTAACCAGATTCTTCGAGAGTACCGAGGTATTCAAATCCTTTTTTGTTACACCACTTTGGAATATCCCTTCTTGTACCTTCATCGGCAGAAAGAACTTCCAGAATCTGTCCTTTTTCGATTTCGCCTATTGCTTTTTTTGCTGCAAGCAGAGGTCCGGGACAAGAAGTGCCACGGGCGTCAACAGTTTTGTCTGCTTTCAATGTCAATAATTCTTCCTGTGTCATAATTAATGTTTTTTTTATTTTAAATAAATAGGTTAATGTCTGCCTGTTCGGCTGAAGTCATGTATTCGCCAATGCCGCAGATGTCGTCTGCCAAATCGATGAAATCATCCAGCTTTTCGCCGTTCCAGACTTTACCTGCAAAACCGCAAATGTGAATTTTCACGTTAGTCATCTCTTTTGCATTGCGAAATGCTTCTGTCCAGTGCGGAGCATTCAGCCGCTTAAGCGAAGCAAGAAATTCATCCTGTTTGTCGGTTATCTCTGCCACCCTGTTGTTTGTTAATGCATTCTCTTTTTTGAATGCAAATGCGGCCTGAAGAAGTACGAATATCTCCACATCCATATCTTCGGCAGCAGCTCCGCCAAGTATAACTCCTGCAGCTGTTAGTTTGTCAACACTGCCAGAAAAAAGGGCCAATGTCAGTTTTTTGTTTGCCATTTTATGTTCCTCCGTTTATTTAGATTACTATATGCTGAAAAATTTCATTAACAAAGTTACTACCTGATTCAAGGTGTTGTTAGAAAAACAGCGTGAGAGGCATCAAAAAGGAATGTGATATAAATCACATTCCGGAGAAATTATTGTAAATTGCATGGAAAGGGTAGGGGCAATCGGTTATTTTAACGTTATATATCGGGCATGAGATGTATAAAAGGAAGTAGTTGCAACATGCTTGTTAAACAAGACACAAAATGTTTTCGTTATGGAAATATGTAAATTCTGCAGTAAACGTTCGGCTGCTGCCGAACATCTTGGGAATGATGAGTTGGAGAAACTCGGAGGAAGTTGTGTTGAGGTTAATTTCAAAAAAGGGGATATCATTTTTAAGCAGAAAGCCCTGTCGTCCAATATACTGTATGTACGTGAGGGATTGGTTAAGATACATATGACGGGGCCCGAAAGGGAACAGATACTGAAAATAGCTAAAGGTCCGAGTTACCTTGGTATTCCCACTACCCTTGGCGATAAGGTAAATAACTATTCTGCCACGGCAATTACCGACACCAAAGTTTGTTTTATCGATATTAATGTATTCAAGGAATTTATTGCTACAAATAAGGAGTTTGCATACGAGATTATTGTGAATTTATGTAAAAACGAACTTAGTCATTTTCAACGCTGTGTTAATCAGTTACAAAAGCAAAGTCCCGGACGTATTGCCGAAACTCTTCTTTTTT
Organism: Chlorobiota bacterium; assembly: GCA_013153405.1. Taxonomy (GTDB): domain Bacteria; phylum Bacteroidota; class Bacteroidia; order Bacteroidales; family Marinilabiliaceae; genus JAADEM01. The sequence continues at coordinate 27,215 of JAADEM010000021.1, read as the reverse complement.
TTGCCGATGAGATATTTGGAAGTGATGTGTTTGATTTGCCCCTGTCGCGACATGAGTTTGGTGACATAACAGGTAATTCCCGTGAAAATGTATCCCGCATTCTAAGCGATTTAGACAAGGAGGGTATAGTTAAGATTAAAGGGAAGAATATCAGTATAGTTGATAAGAACAAGCTGCTAAGTATCAGTAAAAACGGGTGATGAAATTAATGACTAATGGCATAAACCTGAAAAGCAGTTGTTGCCATTTAAGGTATTGTTTTTTATTTCTACGGAGGGATGTTTTAATTTAAAGATGTTTCCTGAATATTAACCACTTTGGAGTATTTGTAAGGTAATGTAAAATGGAAAATTGTTCCTTTACCTTTCACCGATTCGAATCCTATTTTGCCGCCGATAAGCCTTACATTTTCTTTAGCTATTGCCAGACCTATTCCCAGTCCTCCAAAATCGCGGCTTATCTCAATATTTTCCTGTGAAAAAGACTCAAATATCTTTTCTTTCTTTTTATCATCAATACCTATACCGGTGTCTTTTACATAAACCACTATTTCATGGTTTTTAATCTCATATCCTATTTCAATATAGCCGGTATTTGTAAATTTAATAGCATTTTCGAGTAAAATGGCAATGATTCTTTTAAGACGGTGTTTGTCGGTTGTAATAATAACTTTATTATCAATATTTACGCTTTTACATAGTCTGAGTTCCAGATTCTTTCCTTCGGCTCTGGCTTTATATTTGTTTTTAAAGTTTATAAAAACAGTGTTGAGGTCAACTTCGTTTTTATATATTTTACATTGTTTTGTATTCAGTTCGGAGATTTCGATAACATCGTTCAGTATCTTTAAAAGTTTATCACTGCTTTCCTGAATAATATTTGAATATAAAACTTTTTCATCTTCAGTTATATTGTATGATGAAAGTACATTTACAAACCCAATTATTGCATTAAGCGGGGTGCGTATTTCATGTGACAGATTATTGAAGAATTCTGTTTTCAGCTTACTGCTTTCTTCTGCTTTTTCTTTGGCTATAATAAGTTGTTTTGTTCGCTCTTCCACCATTCGCTCTAAATCCTGCTGGTGACGAATCAGTTCTTCAGCCTGAGCCAGAAGCTCTTCTTTCTGTTCCGAGATAAAAGCATTTTTTTGAGATATCTCTTTGTTTCTGGCTTCAAGTAAGCTTGTGCTTTTTTCTTTTACTTTATAAATATGTACTATAATAATCAACAGAATTAAAATAATCAGAATTGCAATTCCAGTAATAAAAAGTAAAATCCGGGAAGTATTATTCCCGGAGCCGGTAATCTCATCTATTGAGTTTAGTAATGACTTAAAATCTTTATTTGTTGTTGTACATGTAACTACTGAGATTGTTAGGGGTGTGGTTGTTGAGGCTGATAAACCGGATAAAACAGCATGATTGCTGATATCTCCTTTGGCCGTGAAAAAAGGAATAAAAGTAAAACAAATTAAAATTAATATGTAAAGCTGTGTTTTCATTGGGTTTATAAAAGGTCTATTGCTGTGATTACAGGATTGTGTTTTATCGTGTTTTTTTTATTATTTCCGTCTTCATCGGGTATATATTTTAAAATTATGGTACCGTCGGCTAACTTTTCATTTATAACCAGGAAAAGAGGCTCATCTTCATTACCTTTAATGTTTGAACTGATTGCATAAATGGTTTTAATTTTACTAAAATTCTCCATTTTTATATTTGCTTCAATATCTATAATGCCGTCAATCAGATCCATTCCTGAAAGTTCATTGGGAGAAAGGTGTAATGCCTTATTAAAAAGACTCATGGTTGCAGAATTAGCAAAAAGATAATTGGCGAAACATGTAGGATGGCAAGTGTGAAAATAAAGCTCAAACTCATTGATAAGTTCAAGAAAGAACTTGCCGGAATGAATGTCAAATGCCTCTTCGTTGTAATTCTTAGCAGAGAACCTGAAAGTTTCCTGAATTTGCATGAAAAATATTGCTTAGCTAAACTATTAGCTTTATACTGAGAAATTCTGAAAAAGTTTCATTTGCAGGCTAATTTAATTACAGGGAAATGTTTGAAAATCGTAGTTTTTTTTAAAAAGCATTAGTTATCAGCGGGCTTTAACACAGACTGAAAAGTTTTGAGGGAAATAAAAATGTATGATGGTTATGCTTTGTATATGATGCTTTATTTATGCAAAAAACTATACCTGTTCCTGTTTCTCTTTAAGTACACATAATTATTCCGGTAGAAATTTTATTGTGATGCACAAAAACGTAGATTCTTATGTGTTTTCAGTGTTTTATACTGTTATTATAGTTGTCATAACTATTTATCAGGCTTAGTAGTTTGTCCATTTTCAATTCCCGTGCCAGATATTCTATTTTGGCCTTTTCATAAAAAGGCTTGCGGTTCTCAAGTTCCATTTTTATGAAATCGGGAATAAAATCCGGATCGATACCACGTAACATCGGGTATTTGTTAGTATCCTTGCCGACTCTCATCATTATGCAGCCAAGTCCGGCCCTGAGATAAAATGTTATTCCGGTATTGTTCATTATCTCCATATTGTTTCCGCGGCAAGGCATCAGTTCACTCGTGGCAACAATAGTATTTTTCATTTTTGAAACTGCGTTTAGTGCCTCCTGCTCCAGTTTAATGAACAGTTCTTTATTTTGAAGAAGGGTATGGAAATCCAGTCCTGATGCTTTCATCATCATCTCACGTGTGTCAACAAAGCCATATCCGAGCTCTTCGGCAAGTTTCTTGCCCCATTTTGCTTTACCGGCAGCAAGGTAACCTATAAAATATATCAGCATAATGTGTTGTTCTGTTTAAAATAAGATTGCTTTATTTGAACACGCAAAATAAGGCATTGTTCAGGTAATTGACAAACAAAAAAGGATGACTGTTTGTGATCATCCTTTTAATATATTGTACTCATAGGATGACTCGCAGTCATCCTATGAGTAATTCTTATTTTATTTCTTACCTGCCAGAGCGGCATCAATGGCTTTACAGGCTCTGAATCCGTCGGCAATGGCGCTGATGGCATCGGCAGTGCGGTTCACGGCATCACCACCGGCATAAACCTTCGGATCGGTTGTCTGCTGGTTCTCGTTAACCTTGAAGCGTCCTCGTTCAACTTGTATTTTCTCGGCAAATTCTCCTTCAAGGAAACTGTAGTCACCCTGCTGACCGATAGCACCCATAACAGAATCAACCTCCATAATGGTGTTACTGCCTTCAATTGCAACAGGACGTGGACGTCCGCCTTTCTCATCGGGAACCATCTCTGCCAATTGATACTCTATGGCCTTAACTTTACCATTTTCTTCGTGAATTTTAACAGGGATAGCTTGTGGAACAATTTTGATTCCTTCCTCCTCAGCACCTTCTATCTCTTCCCAATCAGCCGGCATATCCTGAACACGGCGACGGTAAAGAATGGTAACTTCGGCACCAAGACGTGCACTTACACGGGCGGCATCAATAGCTACGTTACCACCACCGATAACAGCCACTTTCTTGCCAATGTCCACTTTTTCGCCAGAATTGACCATGTGCAGGAAGTTTACCGCCTGCATCGAACCTTTGGCATCCTCGCCTTCAATTCCGAGTGTCCACGGCTGCGGGAATCCTACACCAATAAATACGGCATCACTCTCCTTGTAAAGTTTCTCGAACGATATGTCCTTGCCAACTTTGGTATTGTATTTTATTTTAACACCTATCTTTTCAATGTATTCGATCTGCTTGTCAAGACTGTCAATCGGGAAGCGATATTTAGGAATGCCGTACATTGTCATACCACCTGCCTTGGCATTTGCTTCGTAAATGGTTACGTCGTATCCTCTTAATGCAAGATAGTAGGCTGCAGTAAGCCCTGAAGGTCCTGCACCAACAATGCTTACTTTGTAACCGTTCGGCTCCTTAATCTCAGGATTAACGATCTCCATTGTGATGTCAGCAGTCTTGGCTGTTTCAGTAGCATAACGCTTCAGCCAGCGGATGGCAACAGGTTCTCCACGTACGGCAATTGCACAAACATCCTCACATCGGCGGGTACAAACCTTACCGCACATTTCAGGCAGCGGGTTGTTGTCGTAGATGATACGAACTGCATCCTCATCGTTACCTGTGGCAATGGCGTTGATGTATTCTGGAATGTGCATATGGTCGGGACAAACCTCGGTACAGAGTCCGCAGCTGATACAGCGTGAAGCCTCCTCGCGGGCCATCTCCTCATTGTAACCAAGCACAACCTCGGCAAAAGATTTAACACGTTCCATACCTTCGAGCTCAGGCATCGGAACACGGTTGAATACGTTAAGAGATTGTTCTTTATCGGTTATAAACGAGAGATTGTTTTTTCCTTCAGGATTATCAACACCCGGTACAAAAAGGAAGGTATCGGCATCGTCGCTTACATATAAGTAATCCCTGGTCAGGCTTAAACTTCCAGTGGGACAAACCTCCACACACAGAGCACACCAGCAGCAGCGCCCGTTATCTACTCTGGGCCTTAATCCGCTGTCTCCTTTTTCACCTTCAATGCCCTCTACTTTGATCATGTCAATAGCTTTGTTCTGACAAATAGTAGAACAGTTACCACAGCCTATACACTCCTCAAGATCATTATAGTGGAATCCGCGATAACGTTCTGCAGCTTCCGTTTTCTCTTTCGGATAAGAAATGGTATGCGGCTTTTTGCCAAACTGCTTTAGTGCAGTAAGTGGTTTAAGTGTGCCTTTTAAATCGAAAAAACTCATGTTTTTATTTTTTGCCTGTTGCTCGTTTTGTCTCGATTTTTGATTCCAAAAATCCCGCCAAAACTGTTTCTTCTTTTCCTCTTGATACCACGGGTTTCGCCCGTGGTTATTTTTGTTACGCCCCTTTGGGGCTATGTTTCTCTACATCTCCTCTTCATTTAGGGGAGGTTGGGAGGGGCTTTTTTATCGTTCAATTTCCGGCGGACATGTGCCTAGACTGTTCATGATAGCCGATACATCAGCAATGTTTTCACCCACCAAAACATCTTCAAGCAGAGTGATTGCATGAACGTAAGCAGCACCCCTGACATGAATTCTGCGAGGTTTTAATCCTCCGTCGCTCACTGCATATAATCCTACTTCTCCCCGAACTGATTCCACGCGAACGTATGCATCACCTTTGGGCAGACGCCATTTCTGCGGGTTTGGAATTTTGTTATAAACGGGGCCGCCCGGCATCATATCAATTACCTGACGAATGATACGTATCGACTGGCGTGCTTCCTGACGGCGAACCAAAGCTCTGGCCCAGATATCTGCTCCCTCTTGCGTAGGAACAATGAAATCAAGCTTGTCGTACACCTCATAAGGTTCGTCGATACGAATATCGCTCTTGATCCCACATCCCCTGAGAACAGCACCAACAACACCATGCTCAATAGCTTTATCCTTATCAACAATACCGACTCCCTGAGTACGCTTCTTAAAAATAGCGTTATCAAACATCAGGTCATCGTAATCGTCGAGACGTTTTTCCAGGTAGTCCATTGTTTTAAGAACTCTTTTCTCAAAACCTTTCGGCAGGTCACGGCGGACACCGCCCGGCCAGATGTACATGTGGTACACACGTCCTCCTGTAAGCTCTTCAAAAAGGTCGAGGATGTAGTTACGGTCACCTACACTCCATTGTCCCATGGTGTAGAGTCCAAGGCTTCCGTTCTGACCACCGTACCACAACATGAATGAAGCCAAGCGTGCCAATTCAAGAACCATTACACGGATGTATTTGGCTCTTTCAGGAACTTCTCTTCCTTCAATTGCTTCAACGGCACGGGCATAGAGCTCCTCCATCGGGTCTGTTTCGGGAACGCAAAAACGGCACATAAGTGTAAAACTTTGCAGCCAGTTACGTTTCTCCTGCAGCTTTTCAAAAGCACGGTGCAGATATCCCACTTCGGTGGTTGCCTTAACAATAGTGTCCCCTTCAACCTTTACACGCACCATCATGTTTCCGGTGATACCGGGGTGCTGGGGGCCGATATATAACGTTGTTGCTTTTTCGCGCATTATCTTGAATATTTTTTAGCAAAATCAGGTATTTCTTCTCTGGAACGTTCGATTATGGCCTCACGTACATCCATGGCATCTTCACGTCCGGGACGGTGCCAGAATGTTTCATCGGCATAGGCTTCTGTATCGAAATCACGACGCATGGGTGGCATTCCTTCCCAGTCTTCAAGTACAAACTCTTTTTCCCCGACCAACCCTTCGAATTCAATGCCGAACATCTCGCGCATTTCGCGTTCGTATGTGTTTGCCTGTCTCCATATCATGTCGATATTTGGCATGACCGGATTTTCCCGTTCAACACGGGTACGTACAAAAACCTTTATTTTGTCTTTAGGTGACCAAAGGATGTAAATTATTTCAAATTCTCCCTCCTCCAGCCAATCGACACATGAGATATGGGAAAGATGGATAAATCCTTCGTTCACTTTAAAATGTGTAAGGATAGAAGGTATGATCTTTTTATTCACGTAAAAGTCCAGACGGTTCCCGTCATGGTCTTTTTCGGTCACGTTCTCGAACGTTGACTTTATTTTTGATATAAGATCGGCTTTTATATTTTCCATTGCCTTTTATTTTCTGTATGTCCGGGCATTTACACTCCGGGATTATAATATTTCGTACTTACAGGACGCTGTTTCAATTACCAGTTATAAAGCGGCATCTCGTATTTGTTGCCGATTATTTTTCTGAGATTACCTCTGTAATACTCGTGGTTCTCTTTATACTTCTGTGCTCCTGTTGCTTTACCTTCCTGTATCAGTTGCTGAAGTTTGGCAAAGCCTGCAAGCACAGCCTCAGGACGGGGCATACATCCGTTGATGTAAACATCCACAGGCAGGTATTTGTCAAGTACCTTAATAGTGTTGTATGAATCGTAGTACATACCGCCGTTAATGGTACACGAACCAAAACCGATAACATATTTAGGATCTTGCATTTGCTCATAAACCCGGATAACCCTTTTTAATGTTTTAGTGGTAAGGTATCCTGTTATCAGTAATACATCTGCCTGACGGGGAGTTGCTGCTCCCCGTACACCCAGGCGTTCAGCATCATATCGCGACGTCATTGTCGGAGGTATCTCAATGGCACCACAGCCGGTGCCGTAAGCAAGAACCCAGATAGAGTGCTTTCGCGCCCAGTTCTTAATGAAATCTGCTATCTTTTGTGAATTCTTATCGTTAATCATTGCTTTTTGTTTGCCCTCCTAAATCCCACTGAAAAGGACTTTTGAAGGAATATTTTATACAAACTAATCTTTTTTACATTTTTACTTTCTACCTTTTACTCCTATCCCGAAATCACTTCGTTCATCGGGATTAATCCGGCTAAGATCTTTATTTCGTTTAAGTACCCAAAGATCAAGACCTCATTAAAACACCAATGCATGTACCAAAGCCAGGAAGCCAAAAAACAGCGGCCATCCCCAGAAATACTGAATAGCCTGTTCGGTTCTGTAACGCGGGCTTACCACTCCGTACAACATTGGTATCATATATATTGCAAATGTTTTAGCCAGTAGTTCTATCAGGTTTGAAGCTCCGCCAAGAAACAGGTCTACGTAAAGAACCAGTTTGGCAAAAGCAAATATTGAACCAGATGACATCATAGTGAACAGATATTTTCCGCCGTTTTCAGAAACAGGTCCTGATGCAAGTTCTGTTGGGGCACTTACAATGTCGAAGGGTGAGTAACGGAACATTCCCAGCATAGCAAGCACGCCCGCAATGAATGCAAACGGTGAACTGAACATCAGCCATCCTCCGGTCTGCTGAACCTCAAGAAGGTCAACAAGCGATGTGGTCTGGTATTTTACCATGATAGCCACAAGAGCCATTACCCAGGGGATTTCAAAACCTACCATCTGGCTTAAGCCTCTTGTTACACCTATTGCCGAATTCGGGTTTCCTGTTTGTCCTGAACCCAATGCCATTCCCAAAGACCCGAATACCATTATGTAAATAAGGAAGATCAGGTCGCCGTGGAAATTCAGGTTCGGGAACCAGTTGCCGTTATTCAGAACCGGTATTACCAGTACTGACAGTATGGCTGATACCATCAGGAAAGCAGGTCCCGAATGCTGCATGAACCCGTGATGAATGGCCGATTCTTTTGATGCAAGTTTTAATGCATCGATAAAGTTCTGATAGAACGGAGGCCCCTTACGGTTCTGAATTCTTGCCGTTATTTTACGGCTTAACCCCATGTATGTAAGGCCTACGGTAAATGCAACAATTATTGTTACAATGCCACCGAGAATATGATATCCCACAGACTCCATAAATTTTATATTTAGTATTTATTGAATATTGGTTTTTGATTTTCAATATCAATATTCAACGATTCAGTAATCAATTAAAATAAACTGTCTTTAAACAATAATAAAATAATAATGAACACAACAAAATAAAGTGCATATGTCTGACCGTTGCCGGTATTTATGCGGCGTGTGAAATCAAACAGTGCCTCTAATCCGTTACCTATCGATGTGTAATATTTATCTATCTGACGTTTCATTACAGGAGCCACTGCACGCAAAAAAGGCTGCATAAATCCCATTGTGAATGTAAGATTTTCATGCTCTTTAGGTATTTCACCTGAAGTACTTATGTCTTTTGTTGAAACGTATCTTGTTGTTTTATATCCTTTAATAGTAAGGAATACAAGGAAGAACACGAAAACACCGATTATCCAGTAAAATATCGGCATCATAACCACAGCATTACCCCAGTCGTTAAATATTATTGACATTTCCCAGAATCGGTTTGTTGTAGAAACGTATCCGAGAAACTGCATTCCTTCATTAATGGGTTTCAGGATGAGTCCGGGGAAAATTCCCAGCAGAAATGCAAATCCCGCAAGAATAAGCATCGGAATAACCATCATTGCCGGTGCTTCTTTCACATGACTCCATTCTTTCTCTTCCTGACCGAGGAAAAATCCGAAAAGAAATTTGAAGCAATACAGGAATGCTGCAGTACTAGAGAAGAAAATCATTATAATCAACAGATAATGATTGCTTCCCATTAATGATTCGTAAAGCATCCATTTGCCGATAAAACCACCCAGCGGAGGAATACCTGCCAGAGCGATTATCGACATTAATGCGGCAAGAAAAGTCCATGGCATTTTACGAATCAGTCCTGTTACCTCGGTAAAGTTAGAAGTACCAGTCTGACGTTCAACAGCACCAACCACCATAAATAGTGTACTTTTGAAAATACCGTGCATGACAGCCATGAAAAGTCCTGCCAGCATAGCTAGCGGAGTCCCTATTGCAACTCCGACTATTATATAACCAAGCTGTCCGATAGAAGAATAAGCCAGCATCTTTTTTGCATCGTCTTGTTTAATGGCCCATAATGTAGCCATGGCAGCAGTAATACCGCCCATCCATGCAATTACCTCTTTTATCCAGTAACCATTTGGAATCTGCTGTACAATCAGGATTAACACTATTACCATTCCGTATATTCCCATTTTGGAAAGAGCTCCGGAAAACATGGCTGTGTATGACATGGGAGAGTTGCTGTAAGCTCCTGGAGCCCATACATGAAGGGGCATAAGAGCACTTTTCACACCGAAACCTGTCAGAAGAAGAATAGGTATAAGCCATTGCATCTGAGTATCGAACAAGTGGAAGTTGTCGATGAAGTCACCTATAAGAACACTGCCTGTAAAAGAGTAAATGAACACAATTGCCATTAACATTGCATAAGCTCCTATGGCGGAAAACAGTATGTACTTTATTCCTACCTTTTGTACATCCTTACCTGTAAAAACAACCATAAAATATGACGACCAGGTCATAATCTCCCAAAAGATAAAGAAAGAAATAAGGTCAAGCGAGAATAGTATTCCCATCATTGACATTACTGTGAGCAGGAAGTTTGCAAAAAAGAAATTCAGATTTTTTTCATCTTCCATTGCTTTCACGGCATATATACCGGACAGTAGAGCCAGTCCCATAACAATGATGGCGAATATATAGGAAAAAGGCGTAATGCCCCATCCCATGGTGATTCCCAGTATCCGGAATTCAATGCCGGATTCGGGAGTAATACCGGTAAAGAAAAGCCAGCCTGTGGCAGCAAGGGTTGCTAAGAAAAGAATACTTCTCAGCACTCCGTTCAGCTTGCCCAGAAAATAAGTTGCTGCTGTTCCTGCAATAAATATGATGAATATGGTCAGTATCGTTTCCATTCTGTCAGCTTATTGAATTATTGATTGTCCTAGTTGTAATACTTTATCTATATACTGATGAGTGTTCAGAAGGTCATCAGCTGCCAGGTCGAGATAACCGGTTACCGATGCTGGATAGAAGCCGATTAACAGAATAAGGCCTGCTAGTATAAACAGAGCAATCATTCCGTTAAAACCGGGTTTATGCGGTTTAACTGAAACACTCTCATCGTATTCAAAGAAAAACAAACGGTTTATTACGCGGAAATAATATACTATTTCGATAACACTAATTATCAGAACAAGTGCAATTATGAGCATCAGATTTTCATCAGCAGCCGCTGTCAGAACCGACAATTTGCTCCAGAAACCAGAAAACGGGGGCAGGCCTGAAATGGCAAGAGCACCCAGTGCAAAAAGTACAGAAACAACGGGCATTTTTTTTGCCATACCAGTTATCTGACTTATATATTTTTCAGTAGTATTAAAAGTAAGGAAACTGCCGCTAAGGAATAACAATGGTTTGATGATAGCATGGTTTAACATCAGGAAGAGGGCGGCAAAAACACCGGCTTTGGTTCCCATTCCGAACGCTACCAGTACGAGTCCCATTTGTCCTATACTTGAATAGGCAAGCATTCTTTTAAGTTTTTCCTGGCGAAGTGCTGAAGTCTCGGCAACTATTAATGTTACAAGTCCTATAACAATCAGAATCTTCATTGGTCCGGAGATGTCAAAAAGGGTAAACATCATACGTACCATTGCATATATACCAGCTTTTACCACAATACCTGAAAATGCTCCTCCTACAGGGCCGGGTGCTTCGGTATATGCATCGGGTGCCCATCCGTTAAGCGGGAATATTTCAGCTTCAACACCTATACCTATTATGAAAAATATCATTGCAATAATACGGTAGTGAACATTCATCTGGTCAATGTTGGCAGCAATTTCGGCCATGTTCAGTGTCCCAAGCTGTGCATAAACAATAATAATAGCTATCAGTAATGCAGAAGCGGAAAGTGAACCCATTATCAGATATTTGAAGGCAGCCTCTGCAGAATTACGTCCTGTGTAAAAGGCAGTAAGTGCATATGCTGATATTCCAACTATCTCAATAAATACAAACTGATTAAAGATATCACCGGTTATAACGATTCCTACCGAACCGGCAACCAGTAACATCAGAAAAATGAAATACTTTTTTGCAGCTTCAAATTCAACGTTACTTTTAAACCGGTAACTGTATAGCCAGACAATGAATCCCATAAAAGTCATAATGGTTGCCAGCAGCCCGGTGAGCGGGCTAAAAACCAGATCGATTCCCCAGGGAGCCTGCCAGCCGGCAATTGTCTCAACATATGTCCCGTTTTCTAAAATAAAAAGATAAAGGCTTGCAGATAATACTGTCATGTATGCCAGGACCAGGCCGGGAATAATCCTGACTGATTCTTTCCAAATCATACCAATCAGCGGAATCAGAAATGCCGCAAGCAGGGGTATCGCAATTAAAAATACCGGAGTTCCTACCATTTTAAATTTTTTATTTCGTCAATATTCAAAGTGTTGTGATGTCTGTAAAGTCGGATTATTAGAGACAGAGCCACTGCAGTAACACCGAACCCGATAACGATGGCGGTCAGTACCAGGGCCTGTGGAACAGGGTCTACCATTCGGGCAACTGCATCTTCCGAGCCGGGAGAAAAGATTGGAGCTGTTCCTCCCTTAACATATCCTATTCCTATTAGAAGAAGATGTATGCCCCCGTCGATAATTGACAGACCTATAATTATTTTTATCAGTGACTTTTTTGTCAGAACTGCGTATAAACCTATCAATATTAAAAGTATTGATGTGCCGTATACGCCAAGTCTTATTAATTCTGCTGTATCCATATTTTATTAATGATTACCTGCCGAAATGTAAGGTTCCGATTGATTTGTCCGGAACAAACGGTGCATCCCTGCAGATTAATATTCTGATTACCCTTTTTCGTGCAATATTGTATATATTAAACCTGTTAATTCTGCTGCTACTTTGAAACCTACCAGTATATAAATAACCGGAATTACACCGCCGCTGAACAAATCATTAAGAATTCCGGTTCCCATAAAGTTTTCAAGAAAAGAGCCTCCGTATATCAGTCCCATAAAACCGAATACTACAAATAGTATTCCGGCTAAGGATTCTATAACCGATAAGATATTATGGCTGATTGAAAAATTGCGGTATGATATCAGCATAAGAAGAAATCCGGTAGCGATGATTGTACCTCCCTGAAAACCTCCTCCGGGCGTAAGGTGACCATGTATGAAAACATAAGCACCAAGAAGAATGATTGCAGGGAATATAAGTTTAGCTCCCGAACCTACGATAGTACTGGCCGGATAAAGAACCGTACGCTCTCCGATGTGGTGCCTTTTCTTAAACAAAATACTACCGAGAGCTGTTGCTGCCAGAAACAGAACAGTAACCTCGCCAAGGGTGTCGAAACCTCTGAAGTTTACCACAATGGCCGTAACTGTATTGGCAGTTTTAAGATCCGACACGGTTTTTTCAAGATAAAAATCCTTCACCCCGTTACGGTTTCTGTCTGCCTCAAATTCGGGACTTAAAAAAGTGATGGCCATAAAATACCCGAAAACGGCAAGGAAAAATATTACAATTGCTTTTTTCATATTTCTTAGCTGTTAGCTTAATAGCTGTTATTTTAACTCTATTCAATGTTTCATCTTCTTGTCTTTTTCATCTTCAAACCTTACTGTATTTCGTATGGTGATGATGAAAATAATAGTTGTAAGTGCCACCCCAATGGCAGCTTCGGTAAGAGCAACATCAGGTGCCTGAAGCACAAGAAACAAACCTGTAAGTGCCAGACTAATAACTCCTGTTGCAATTACAGCATACAGAAGGTCTTTCTGATAAACGGCATACAGTGCGGCTCCGATAAGAACCAGAAGCAGAAAACCTATAGTAAACAGTAAATATTCCATTGTTATTATTTTTACCTTATTCTAAGCTTAAATATAAAGCTTAATCAGGTTTTTATTTTTTCTTTTTTCTTTCCTCTTCTTTTTCCATAACCTTACGGTAAGCATCCATTCCTTCCTTATTATCCTTAATGTACGGATATTTTTTCCGGTGGTACATTGCCCTGGCAAGAGCGTGTGAACTTATAGGGTTTGAGAATGCTATGAAAATTACGATGATTGCCATTTTTACCATCCAGGTCCAGTCATCTTCCATTTTAACAACACCAACACCCAGAATAAGACTCATGGCACCCAGTGTTGTTGCTTTGGTTCCGGCCTGCAACCGGTTGTAAATGTCAGGCATTCGGTATATTCCCAATCCTCCAAGGAAAAGAAAAACAGCACCGATAAGAATAAGAATACCTCCTATAGTCTGATATATTGTCATAGCGCGCCCTCCAGATATCTTGCAACAACAATAACACCGATGAACCCAAGTACTCCGTAAATAAGGGCTACATCAACGTAAATGATACGGTCAAAAACAGCCGATAAAAGCACCAGAAGAGCAACCATAAGAGTTGTCATGGTATCAAGTGCCACTGTACGATCTCCGGCTGTAGGGCCTTTGATGAACCGTATGATGGCAAATATCATTCCCAGTGCAATAAGAACAATAGTTATGTAAAAGATTGTAACCATTAGTCGAATATTTTAAGTAATATTTTTTCAAATGTTTCTGCTATTTCGGTATAAGCTTTTTCAGGATCAGTGGTTTTTACATCTATCCAGTGAATATAAAAAGTGTCGCCTATGATATCGATTGAGAGTGTTCCAGGAGTTAGTGTTATGCTGTTGGCAAGCACCATTTTTGAGTAGTCGGTCTTAAGGTTCGACTTAAATTCCACAATACCCGGATTGATAGGTAAAGAGGGGGTTAATACCCTGCGGGCAACATCAAGGTTCGACTTGATAAGTTCACGGGTGAAAACTATAAGATAATATAGCATGTAAAAAACACGTTTAGGTGCCAGAATTTTTAAAGTGCAACATGTAAACAAAGGAATAGTAAAAAACGATATGAGTGCTGTGACAAATATACCTGTAAGCAATTCCTGGGTTGCGAATGTGGTTGTGAAAGCTATCCAGACTATCGTCAGGAAAAACCAGTTTATCAAAAAACGGGATATTTTTTCACCTATCGTAAGACTTTTCATTGTATGTAGTATATTTTATATTATTTGTTGAATACAGGTGTTTAAATGAAAACAATACTCAGTCATCAATCCAGATCATATTTTTTGTCCTGAAAATATTTCATAAACTGAACTCTTTCATATTCAGCTGGGTTCGGGCTGTTTTTCTGGCTCATTTTACCTCTGAAATCATCAAGAGTATTAAAGTTATGTTTTTCCATCCATTCCTGTAGTTCTTCAAGCATTGTCGCAATATAACCCACCCCGTTTTTGTAAAGTGTTGATACCACCTGTACAGCATCGGCTCCTGCAAGTATTTCTTTAATAACAGTGGAGCCGTCATGAATACCGGTAGAAGCAATCAGATTGCAATCGATACGACCATAAAAGATAGACATCCAACGGAGTGTAATCGCAGCATCAGACGGATTACTTAATACGTTGGTGGGTACAACTTTAAATTGTTCGATATCGAAATCGGGCTGGAAAAAGCGATTGAACATGACAATTCCGTCTATGCCAGTTTGAGATAAGCGCTTGGCGAAAGCAGCAAGGTTGGCAAAATGATAGCTGATTTTGGCAGCTACAGGTATTGTGACCTGTTCTTTTACTCTGGTTATAATTTCAATGTATGATTTTTCAACATCTTCTGCTGTCAGTGAGAAGTCGGATGGAAGAGTGAAAAGGTTAATCTCAAGAGCATCGGCACCTGCATCCTGAAGTTTTTTTGCGAAAAAAGCCCATTCATGCGATGTTCTGCAATTTATACTTGCAATAACAGGAATACTGATTGTTTTTTTTGCTTCCTTAATAAAATCAATATATCTGTTGATATTATCTTCTTTTATTTTGAAGTCGTAATAATCAAGGTATTCCAGGTTTGCTTCATCCATTCTTGATTCCTGTTCAAGTATATGGTTGAATTCATGCTGTATCTCTTCTTCAAAAATGGATTTGAGTACAACGGCTCCTGCACCGGCCTGTTCTATTTGCTTTAATCTGTCGATTGAAAAAGTTAATCCTGAACTTCCTACTACTACCGGAGATTTCAGTTTAATGCCCAAATAATTGACTGACAAATCCATAATTTAGTGTTTTAAGTATGTTTGGTATGATTTTGTGACGATAAAAGTAAAAAAAACAGATAAAAGAGTACAGATTAAAAAGTATGAATTTTGTCAATGATTTTAAGATATAAATAAGTCACAGAAGTCTTAAATGCACAAAGCATATAGAGATAGTGTTCTGTAATTGATTGTAGTACTGTGTTTAACACTCGTATATTTGTCAGTTCAGAATAGAGTTCAGGCAGTCGAAATGTCTTAATTAGATTGATTATAAATTTTAAAACACATCGATTGTATAAAAAAAACAACCCTCCTTCATTTTTTACATGAAGGAGGGTTGTATGTAACACTGTGAAATGAGAGAAGTTATTTACTTTCCTGTGTTTTTGTTTCTTTAGTTTTATCAGTTCTGTTTTTAGCTTCACTTCTTGGGAATAAGCGATCTTTAAACTTCCTGATATTAGCTTTCAGTGAATCAAATGCTGTCTTACTGTCAGATTTAGCCACAACTGAATTCTGAAGCTCATCAATAGCTGCTTCAAGAATTTTGTAATCTTTGTCATGTTTTCCGTAACCCATCTCTTCTGCAAGCATCAACTGATAACGTGCGTTTTTCAACAGGTTAACTACCTTGTCGGCATTTTCGTGATCTTTAGCATCAATTTTAGCAGCTTCAATTACCATTTGTTCAGCTTTAAGAACAGGCAGAGGTAATACAGTTTTTTCGACAATAATAGAGCTGATTACCTGTTGTAATACAGTTTTGGCATCGTCGGTTTTACCATCTTCAAGAAAAGCAACAGCAACTTTAATAGCATCGGGATAAGTTACTGTAGGAAGATAGTAACTGCTAATGATAACCTCGCTTCTCAGGTTATGCAGAATCTTTGCAGCAGCCTGATAGTAACCATCGTCCATTGCTTCTTTTGCAGCTTTTACTATTGCTCTAACTGTACCTATGTCGGTAACCAGTTCATCAGTAGTGAAGTTGGCATCAACAGGCAGAAAACTTAATGAAGGGTCTTTAGCAAGTAAAACTTCAAGTTTTCCTATCAGGTTGTGACCATATTCAATGGCTTCGTCTTTTTTGCCGGCTTCAATAAGCTGCAAAAGGTTCTGAGTTTCGGCAACTACACTTAATGCCTCTGCCGGAATTGCTTCACGACGTTTTACAATCTCGTCAAGAATGTCGGCATAAATCATAGCATTAAGAGTGTCAGCATTCATTTCAAGAGTTTTCTCCTTTTGAGGTACAGGAGAATTCAGTTCTTTTTTTACCGGGTTGTTATTGCATGCGCTTAATGCGATAACTGCTAATCCAATCAGTAATGAATTAAATTTTTTCATAATAGTTCGTTTTTGTGTTAAACATAAATTCATACAGCCATCTCCAAATATTGTTCCATGGTAAATTTACAGAAAATATGTCACAAAAACAGTATTGTAAAAAGGTCAGAATGACAATGTTAAAGGATTTTAACTGAATATATTTCAGGTTTTACAATTAAACGATGGTCAATATTTCAGATCAGGTCTTTCTGGAATATCCTGAATTTTTTAATAAGTTTTCCGCCTACCTTTTTCATTTCTCCCAGCATCGTGGTGTTTGTTTCAAGTATAAGGTGGCTTTCGATGGTTGATTTTCCTCGTTTTATTGCCGATTCAATCATTTTAACACCCATCAGCACATCCATGCCATTTTTTCTGAATTCAGGTTTAATGCCACCAAGCAGAAGAACTATTCCTTTTGATTTTTTCCAGGATCTGAAAATGTGATAAAAGCCGAATGGAAAAAGGTATCCTTTGGATTTTTTTATTCCTTCCGAGATGTCAGGTATGGCAATGACAAAAGCTGCCAGTTCATTGTTTACAAGTACAGCTTTTACAAATTCAGGATCAAGAACAGGAAGGTACTGCGATGCCAGCGCATGCATCTCTTTTTCAGAAAGAGGAACAAAACCGTAAATAGGAGCATACACCTCATTCATTAACTCGAATACGGGAACTATGTATTTTTTTAAATCTTTTTTTGTTTTAAATTCTAATACTTCATATCTGAAATCCGATCTCTTTTTTATCCTGTCATAAGCTCGTTTGTATAGAGAAGGTAAGTCGTCTGGAACAGGGATTAAATAATCGTGTAAGTCCACCTTTTTGGTATATCCCTCTTTTTCTATTAGTTCCGGCATATATTTATGATTTCCGGCCATTGCAATGTTGGTCTGATAATCAAATCCGGAAATTAAAAAACCCTGAGGATCTTTGTCTGAAAAACCTAAAGGTCCAATAAGTTTTTCCATACCTTTATCGCGAGCCCACTTTTCAACTTCTGTTATCAACAGGTGAGCCACTTCCTGATCATCGTAGCATTCCATAGAAAAGAATCTTCCGTTCTTTTCATTATGTATTTCATTGTACAGATTGTTGATGATGCCCATAATACGACCGACGGCTTCGTTGTCTTTGAAAGCAAGTAAAAGCACTGTGTCGGAGTGTGTGAACGACTTATTCTTTTTAGGATTAAAAAAATCCCACTCATCTTTGTATATCGGGGGGAGCCAGGTTTTATGATTTTTATGTATTTTTTCAGGAAGATGTATGAATGTTTTCAGGTCAGACCGGGAAACAACAGGTTTTATTGTAATTTTCATTTTAATTGGGGACTGAATAATTAAGCAGTAAAAATATGTTTTTTTAATAAAAAGCCGTTGAAAAACGGATTAATTGTTAAATGCCTCTGATTTCTTGCCTCCTGATGCCAAATGTCTGAGTAGAAAACCACCGGTTGTTATAAGCAAAGGAACCATCATTAATCCGCCCAGTACGTCGATGGCATAATGAGCTTTTATATATACAGTTGAAAAGGTCAGAAGTAATGCAGGAATAAGCCATGCCCTGAACAGTCCGGGCGAGTCTTTAAAAAAGAAATACATTATAATCCAGGTAATTCCGATATGGGAACTGGGGAATGCTCCGGTAGGACGATCTCCGTATTTTAAAATCATTTTCATGAAATTTGTAAAAAGATATCCGTCAGGGGTTTCGGCTGATGTTGATTTTATGAAATACTGAGGTCCTTCGGAGGGGAAAAGTATGAAAATGAGATAGAATACATAAAAAGAAAAGAAGAGTAAAAAAACTCTGTTTTCTGCCAGCTCGTACCTTTTATAATAATAGTAATACATATAAGAAGCAATGAGAGGATAAAAAGAAAAGTATCCGATATGCATGGCTTCGCTAAACCATGGCCACGGACAGCAGCTGCTGAATGTTTCGGCCGGTGAAAATCCGAAAATAGCTATTTCATATTTTAATAAAAAAGGATCAAGATTGTAATCGAAAATATTATTGAGATAATATGTTTCAGGGAAAAAGAATGACAACAGAAGTAAAGGATAAAACCGATGTATTAATTTCAGTACTTTCCATTCGTGTTTGTTACAGTTTTTTGCTGTAAGGTATATTAGGAAAAAAATAAATAGCCTTATGAACAGATGTAATAAAATTTCATCGGTATTACGATTGCCGAAAAACAGCATTATACCTGAAACTATAATATACAATATTGTTATACGGTCCGTCAGATTGAATATTCTGTGTTCTCTTTTGAAGAAATCCATATGTTTAGTTTATGTAACCGGATTAAGCCGGAGGTTAAAATCTTAGGAAAACTTCAAATATAAAAATATTATTGACGCATTTATCAGCATAAAATAAAAGTGCGGATAAAAGTGAGCTTATTGTATAGCCATTTATACATAAAATATGTCAAAGTGTAATTATGTCAGGGGATTACAAATTTCAGACCGAATGAAACTATATGTGCGTCAAGTCCCGTAGTACGATCATAGTAATTATATGTAAGGTTTACATTTTTAAGGCCCATAAAATTTCCTAAAAGATCATTGTACTGAACACCGAATCCGTATTGGTTGGCCGAAAATCCGGATAAATCATAATCGGACGTGTAATACTGTTCCGAGGATAAGTGCTGCTCAAAAGGAGCGAAATAGTCAGCTGCCGTTTGGGTGTAATATCTGTACGACGGATACAAGGTAAAATTCATTCCAAGTTTAACAGGTAATTCAATGTTAGCAGTGTGTGAGTTTATACCCCAGTCGTCGAAATAGTAACGGTAATATGTTCTCACAACGATATGTTCATTAAGATAGTAGTTGAATCTCATGCCAAGCGGTAATTTAACTCTTGAGTCAGGAAGCCGTTCTATATCATCGGCCAGTTGAAATACTTCCGTGTTTTGAGGAGTGTCGTAAACCGGAATATATGATGCAGTTCCGATATAGTAATTATCTCTGTCGGAAAAATATACTCTTTGCATCGGGTTTGAAAGCCATCCTTCCTGATACACAAAGTCCATAAATAATGATATTTGTGCTCTCTTGTTTAATATTTGTGAAAAAGCAGCCGAAACAGAGTAAGTGTTTCTGTTTTTGTTGGTTACAAGGGTGTTGCTGACAGGACTCCAGATATTGGTTCCATTTTTATCTATAGGTGTCCCTGATGCATCCAGTATATCAACACCATTAAAAAAACCACCGTCCAGATTTCCGTCCTCTGAGATGTATGTTTTTATTTCAGTGGGATATTGCGGATCCCATGTATCAAGGTAAATTTTGGCCGAGATATTGAGTTCTGTATTTTTTTCATTCATCAGGTGGGCAAATCCCAGTCCTCCGCCAAATGATGAATAATCATATTCTGTGGCAAAACCGATATCGGCATTTATTATGTTATTTCTATTGTCGGATGAGTGACTGTAACCTACAATGCCATTAAACCATACGTCTTTGGCCGAGGCTCCGGATGATGCAACCCACGGGCTTCCGGTAACCGGATCATCAGTGGTATTGGTGTTGTCGTCGTCCTCTTCGTCATCATCACCTTCTGATGCACCGGATGAAGCGCTGGTAAAAGGGTTCAGGTTGCCGGAAGAAGCAGAGCTGTATGCAGAAATGGTTCCGTCTATAGTTAAAACATCATCATCGTTTAACGGAATTGAAATCTTTATGTTTGTAGCAAAATCGTTAAGCTCTTCTGTTCCTATTCCACCTGTTACTGCAGCATTATTTCCGTCCTGCGTATAATAGCTTGACAGGATGTCAAGCTCTGTACTTTCCAATACCCGCTTTTTGTAATCACTACTGCTTTCCTCCTTTGTTTGTGAAAATGCAGATAGAGTGCCCAGTAAAAAAAATATTAATATTATATACTTCATGTTTCTTAGTAAATTAACTACAGGAATACTTTTTATTATGAGATTTAGTTACAACCACAGCCTCCGCCGGCTTTCCCTCCGTTTGCTCCCGATGCACCTTCTCTGTAAACCTGAAAAGATGTAACGAATTTGTTGAATCTTTGGTCTGACAAAACCATGTCAGGATCGTTTATGTAAACCTTCTCGTATTCTTTAACAGTAACGCATGATGTGAAAAGTAACAATGTAAGTATTGTAGGTATTAATTTCTTTTTCATTGTATTTGTTTTTTTCTGTAATTTTCAATATCGATATTCTCCGATGTGTGTATTTTACCCTGGTCATCAATTATAATACATTCAACTTTAGGGAGTTGGTTAATGCGGTCGATTCCCACATCAACACCCATTACAAATATGGAAGTTGCCAGAGCATCGGCGAGTTCGGCACTGGGAGCAAACACAGTTGCGCTTGTAATGCCGCTGGCCGGATATCCGGTTCGTGGATCAATGATATGTGAGTATCTTTTTCCATGAAACATCACAAACTTTTCATAATTACCAGATGTTACAACAGCCTCGTTAGTAACTGGCATGATTGCAAAAGCCTTGTTCTTGTCGAAAGGATTTGTTATGGCTACAGTCCACTCTTTACCATCAGGTTGTTTTCCCCAGGTATTCATATCGCCAGATGCATTAATTATACCTGCCTTAACTCCTTTTTCCATTAATAATGTTTTGGCAGCATCAGCAGCATAACCTTTCCCAATAGCCCCAAAGCCTATTTTCATACCTTTGTTTTTCAGGAATACAGTTCTTTTATCGTAATCAAGAATTATATTTTTATAACCTACTTTTGAGACCGATTCTTTTATTTTTTCTTCGGAAGGAAAATTTTTCATTGTTCCGTCAAATTTCCATATCCTGTCCATTGAAGCATAGGAAATATCAAAGGCTCCATCTGTCAATTTTGAGATAATCAGGGAGCGGTTAATCAGATTAAAAAGTTCTTTACTGACTTTTACCGGTTTTATTCCTGCATTCAGGTTTATCAGGGAAGTTTCGGAATTGGGATCCCATGATGAAATAATATTTTCAATTCTTTTTATTTCATTAATAGCCAGGTTAAAATCAGTTTCAGCACTAATAGAATCCTCAGCTACAACATACAGGTCGAATCTGCTCCCCATTAACAGAAGTTTTTTGTGGAAAACAGATTGCGGTATAGCCGTAACCGAAAAAGCCAGTAGTGTAGATATTATAAAAAAGTTTCTGATGTTAGATGTCATAATTATTCAAAAGATGTTAGAATATTAATGTATTCAGAGGGAGTGACCCTTTTATATCCTGTGTTGCCCAAAACATTCCCATTTTTGTCAAGAACAACAACCAATGGGAAATAACCTTTTTTGTTATACATTTCGGCAAGCTTGTTGTTTTTTTCCTGTTGTTCTTTTGTCAATTGGTTTTTCTTTTTTCTGGGAAATTCAGCTTTCAGTAGTACGAAATGGTCTTTTGCATATTCTTTAAACTCTTCTGAATTCCATATTTCTTTCTGCAGTTTTATGCAGGGGGCGCACCAGTCGGTTCCCTGAAATACAAGAATAATATTTCTGTTTTTCTCAACTGCTGTTTTTTTTGCATCTTCAAGGTCTGTTAGCCATATCTGAGCATTTGCCTGTATCCCAAGCAATAAAAAGATGTTTATAAAAAATAATTTCATACTGATGTGTCTTTAATTCTTTTATAAAACGTTATTGCAGCTTGGTTGTTTAGATCAACTGTGTTTTTTTATAATCGTACTTTTGCAAATAGCTTAATATTTAAGAATTTTAATTCAATAAAAAAGATTGGGCTTGATACATGATTTTAAATTTGTAATCAAGAGGGTTTTTTAAGAGTAATTATGAAAAGAAATACAAAAAAAAGGTTGGTATTGTTAGTTCTTTTAGCCGTAAGTAATATGCTTCCGGCACAAAAGAAAAATATTTTGTTTATTGCGGTAGATGATTTAAAACCGGTTTTAAACTGTTATGGTGCAAGTCAGGTGAAATCACCCAATATTGATCGGTTGGCAGATCAGGGAATTGTTTTCAGTAATGCCTATTGTGCATGGTCGGTATGCGGGCCTTCAAGGGCAAGTATGCTCAGCGGGCTTACTCCTGACGGAACAGGTATAAAGAATCTCAGAACTCAAATCAGAGATGTCAGGCCTGATGCAATAACACTTCCCCTGTTTTTCAAAAATAAAGGGTATGAAACCATAGGTATTGGAAAAATATATGATCCTCGTACTGTGGATGCCGGTCATGATACCCGGTCGTGGACCAAAGCATATATTCCGATTGGCAGCTATTCATACCCTGAAAAATATGGCAGTTTTGTTAAAGGTCAGTATCGGGTTAAGGCGAATACTGTTACTGAAACAGGTCCCGAAGGTGTTGGTTTTGATGGATATGAGGACGGTCAGTCATGTTTGCTGGCTCTTAAATATCTTGATGAACTGGCAGCGGAACAAAAACCATTTTTTTTAGCAGTTGGATTTAAAAAACCTCATATCCCCTTTATTGCTCCTAAAAAATATTGGGATATGTACGACAGGGATAAAATAGAACTGGCTCCATTTCAGGACACGGTGGCAGGTGCACCGTCGTATATTTATTTTAAACCGGAACCTAATCCGGATAAATATGTTGATATTCCTGATATCTGGAATTATACTGATGTTACAGAAAAAATGGATACAGCTCTGCAAAAACGAATAATTCACGGCTACTATGCATGTACCTCATACATCGATGATCTGGTGGGTAAGCTTCTGGATAAACTGGAGGAAAAAGGTCTTGCCGGTAATACCATAATTGTACTTTGGGGCGATCATGGTTATCATCTGGGCGATCATAACCAGTGGGGTAAGCATACTAATTTTGAGAATGGTACACATCTTCCGCTCATAATCGTAGTGCCTGACGGAAAAGGTGGTGTTTGTTATGAGCCTGTAGACAGTTATGATATTTATCCCACACTTGTTGATCTTGCAGGATTCGATGTCCCCGAATTTCTTGAGGGAGATTTGCTGACTCCCGCTTTAAAGGGCGAAAAACTAAATAAAACCTGTGCCGTTTCTCAATTCAGGGCAGGAGGAAATATGGGGTATTCATTTCGTACAGGACGATACAGATTTACAGTCTGGATGGATAAAGTATCATATATTCCTACCGATATAGCCTGGGATGAGAATAAAATTGAAGATATTGAATTGTACGACTATGTTGCTGATTCGCTGGAAAGAGTAAATCTGGCAAACAAACCGGAGTATCAACAAGTGAAGGACTCTTTACTTTCTATTGCCCGTAACTGGTGGAATGAGCAACACTATTTTTATTTAACCGGTAAAAGTTTGAAATATATAACCGGAGTTAATTATATTCTTAATAATCCCGGATTTGAAGAAGGAGTGGGTAACGGATGGACACTGTCCGAGAAAAACGGTTTCTCTGCAGAGTTGTCGAGAGCGGTTGAAGCCGGCACAGGTGATGACATTGCATGTGTTAAAGTAATATCACCTGGCGGCTCTTACGACGACGGAAAACTAATGACTGAGAAATACAATTGTTTATCAGGTATCCGAGGGAAAAGAGCGGTGATCTCATTTAGGGCAAAGGCTTCTGATGCGTCAGTAATAAAAACAGAGTTTAAAGTTTATAATTTTGACGGTACCGAAAATGTTTTTGTTTCTCCGGATATGGAGTTGTCAGATAAATTTATCAGGTATGAATATGAAGTAAATGTTCCGGAGTCGGCTGCAGACTGGGAAATATCATTGCTGACAGGCAAGGCTACAGGTGAAATTTACATTGATGATGTGAGTTTTAAGTTGAAGGAAGGTGATTAGGCAAATGTTGTAGGCCGGATCAGAACCGAGGGTATGTTTGATATTTTTCTGAATCATGCTAAAAGGCAATAAATATTCACAATGAGTATCTGTCGGAAGCTTTATAATTATCTATACTCAATAGAAGGATAAAAAATATTGTCGATTGCGCTACAAAGTACAGGTATTGATGTTTCAAGACAGGAGAAAGGAATGTATGTAATGGAATTGATGAATGAAACAGGTATCTTAGCAAAATAATGATTAAATAAATGTTTATATGATTAAAACCGTTGCACTTTTTATTCTGTTTGTTCTGTTGTTCCTTCCGGCATATTCGCAAGAGGATGACGAAAGGAACTTTTTTCTGGATACCTGGCAGGTGCGTACTTATACTGTTCCCACTGAATTTAAAATAAAACAGGAGCCGGAAATATCAAATGTGGTTCAGATAATTGTTGATGCTGCCGATACCATAAATAAGGTTCTGCCTGTTCAGTGCGGTGCCAATATAACCTTCAGAAGTGGTGATGGTATATTGACTGAAAATGACCGTTTAAACACATTTATAAAATCAGGAGTTAAAGCATACAGGTTTCCTGCCGGAAGCGGAAGTAATATCTATTTTTTTGATGGCAATATACCATCCTCGTTTCAGACTTGTCTCGATAAGGAAAACAATCCTGTTTCATGGAATCCTATCGACGGAACAAAAAGCACAGCACTGAAACCTGAAAATTTTATTAAGCTTGTGGAGCAGGTTAATGGCGAGGCTATTATTGTTGTGAATTACTTTTATGCCCGTTACGGTGTTACTGATGAGGGAACCCGTGAAGCCAGAGTTCTGCAGGCTGCAAAATATGCTGCGGAATTTGTGCGAAAAATGAATGTGGAACTTAATGCAAATGTAAAATACTGGGAGGTTGGAAATGAGTGTTATGGCCCGTGGGAAACAGGTTATAATGTTGAGGGACTTGGTAATGTTACAGGGACCGAGTATGGAGAAGATTTCAGGGTATTTGTTAGCGAGATGAAAAAAGTGGATCCTGATATAAAAGTCGGAGCAGTATTATATACAAAAGATACAGACTGGAATCCGCAGGTGGTTTCAGAAGTGCAGGATGATGCTGATTTTTTTATAATTCATCAGTATTTTACCACAGCGGGGAATGCAACTCCTGAAAATATTTTAGGGGCAGTTGGTGTAATTTCGGAGAATATTGAGATGTTGCGAAATACAGTGGAACAAAATACAAATTATACCCTTGACCATTTTCCTGTTGCTCTGACCGAATTCAATAGCAGGGGAAATTATACAACCAATATGGTAAACAGTGTATTCTTTACTCAGATTCTTGGTGAAGTAATGAAGAATGGCCTGGGGCTTTCTACTACATGGACTGGAGAATGGAAGTACAACCCTGATGACCCCGACAATCAGGTTAAGTCGCTGCTAGCCATTAACGATCCCGATCAGTATAATTATACTCCTTATCCTGTTTTTATGTCATATTATTTTTATGATAAAATGTTTGGAGATCATATGGTTGCTTCAACAGTGACGAACAGTACAGATGTGAACGCATATGCTTCAAGATTTGCCTCAGGAGAGTTAGGAATTTCGGTGGTGAACCCGACGGCCGAAGATGTTGCAATAGCAGTAACTGTTAATAATGCATATAATTACAAACTTACTAATGTGTACTGGTATGAGGTGCGAGGTAGTTTCGAATACCGTAATACAAAATTTTATATAAATGAGGAAACCGGAAATACTACCGGCGGCGGCCCTGATAATTATGATCAGATACTCCCGTACGGAAAAATCTTCAATAACGGAGATACTATAGTTATTCCGCCATACTCTTCGAATTTTATTGTTATAAAAGGCAGGAAATCGACTGGGATATTCAATACTCCCAAGAAATATGATGATATCAGGTTGTACCCTAATCCCGTATCAGAAGGGATTTTTATAAATAGTGATTTGAATATCGCGCATTATACAATTTATGATATTGCCGGAAATGTGTTGTTACAAGGAGTTTGTAATAAGAATAAAATTGATGTGTCATTTCTTAATACTGGAATTTACATCGTAAAATTGCAAACAGATAAAGGTGAACGGGTAATTGAATTTGTAAAAAAATAACCAGAACCAACCCTGCAAGCAGGTCAGGCGGTTGCCTGTCCTGCTTGCTTTTTTAGATGTATGGGATGTGCAGTTACTGATAAATATCATGTGAAGTAAAATCAGATAGATTACTTTTTTCAGACCAGCTACAAAACAAATTACTGCTTGTTAAATGCCGGTCATCGTATTACAAAAAAGTCAAAACCTCCTCCGGTGATATAAGTTGTGAAAGTTGTTCCTTTATCATTTGGAATCCCTGTAAGCTTTATCTCAATTCCTGTGTTTTTACTGACTCTGTATATGTTTTTGTTTTTGAGAATGTCATTGTTTATTGTAAAGCTTACTTGTTGTGTCAATACATCGGCAAATTCATCTTTATTGGTTGTAAAAGCATTAACTATCATAAAGTATCTGGCCTTCCGGCTTTTAAAGAAATCAGGATCTCCGTACTTTTCTTTAGGAATTATATTAAATGTGCCTATGTAGATATCGGCTCTTTTATTTTTATATTTTCCATAAAG
>JAADEM010000023.1 GCA_013153405.1 Chlorobiota bacterium | reverse complement strand
GTTGCTTAACTTTTCATCTTTTAACCTGTAGTGTTTTATTACTTTGTCTTTTATTCTGTCTGTTTCGTTTTCATCAAACGGTTCATTACTTAACTTTATTCCGAAAAGGTTTCTGCTTATAAAATCGCGGGAAAGCAACGAAAGTATTAAGTCGTCGGAGCCAGCCCAGATTTTTATGGCACTCATAATGTCATCGTCATCGAGCATCATGAAATTGTCAAGGGTTTCTGGTGAAGATGTAAAGTTACTGTATTTAATATCATTTTTCAGAAAGAAACTTAATTGCGGAGGAGCAAAAAGCATATTTCCGTCAAGCACTAATTCCCTTGCTCTTTTTAAAATATTGATAAGCATTTTTTCTGCAGCAAGTGCTGTTTTGTGCAGATATACCTGCCAGTACATAAAACGGCGGGCCACAAGGAACTTTTCAATAGAATACACACCTTTGGCTTCAACAACCAGATTGTCATCAATTACATTGAGCATTTTTATTATTCTTTCTGAACCGATAATGCCTTCCGAAACACCGGAATAGAAACTATCGCGTCTGAGGTAATCCAGTCTGTCCATGTCGAGCTGACCCGAAACCAACTGATGAAAAAATGCAGGAGAGTACTTGCCTTCGAAAATGGATATGGCATCGGCCAGTTCGTTGTTCATTTCCGAGTTCAGCCGTTCCATTATCAGGCGGGAGATTTGTTCGTGCGAGACATCACGGATAATCGTATTTTCCAGAACATGAGAAAACGGTCCGTGCCCTATGTCGTGTAATAATATTGCGGTATATGCAGATTCAGCCTGATTTTTCGATATGTCTGCACCCTTGCTTTTCAGGCTGTTTATTGCCGACATCATAAGGTGCATAGCTCCTAAAGCATGCTGAAATCGTGTATGTAAAGCGCCGGGATAGACAAGGTGTGTCAAGCCCAGTTGTTTTATTCTTCGCAGTCGTTGAAAATATGGATGTTGTATCAGATCGAATATCAGGTCTGAAGGTATTGATATAAATCCGTGAACAGGATCGTTAATGATTTTTCTTTTATTTGACATATGGTTGCTTATGATTTTCAACAAAGAAGACAATTTACTCTTTTTAATGCAATAATTTTAATCCTTTTCTTTAAAACTTAACGATTTTACATGTTTTGTGTTAAATAATTTTTTTGATTTTTATTATGTTAGTGTTATCTTTGTCACCTAAATATGTCGACAAGGGAGATATAGGGGACAGGGAGTCCCCTATTTTATTGATTGAAAAATGATAACAGTAAAGCAAATAGAAGACCTGATACTTGATAAACTCGAGGAGGACGGAGTGTTTGTGGTAGAGATTGATGTCAGTCCTGCCAATAAGATTTCAGTAACTCTCGACAGCGAGAAGGGTATTCCAATCAGTTACTGTGTTGATATCAGTAGATTAATTGAGCATAGCCTTGATCGCGACAAAGAGGATTTTGCTCTGGAAGTTTCAACCGCAGGTCTTGATCAGCCGTTGAAAATGCCCCGCCAGTTTAAGAAAAATGTAGGACGGAATGTTGATGTGGTAACAAATGATGACGAAAAACTGACAGGAAAACTTGTGAAAGCTGACGATGCCGGCTTTGTGGTTGAAACAGAACAGAAGGTCAGAGTAGATGGTAAAAAGAAAAAAGAGCTTGTAGTAACAGCTCATGAATTTAAATTTGACCAAGTTAAATCAGTAAAAATAGTTGTTTCTTTCAAATAATTTGAAACATGGATCATAGTAGTTTAATAGACACGTTTTCGGAATTTAAAGAACTGAAGAACATTGATCGCGCAACAATGATCAGAGTGTTGGAAGATTCGTTCAGAAGCGTGTTGGCAAAAAGATTTGGCACAGACGAAAATTTTGATGTTATCATTAACATCGATAAGGGAGACTTTGAAATCTGGCGTAATCGCGAAGTAGTGCCTGACGGTGAGGTGGAAGACGATAATCTTCAGATAGCATTGTCGGAAGCAAGAAAAATTGACCCGGATTATGAAGTTGGAGAAGAGGTAACCGATGAGGTGAAATTTCATGAGTTCGGAAGACGAGCCGTGTTGAGCCTTCGTCAGAATCTGTCGGCCCGTATCCTTGAACTTGAAAAGGATAATATCTACCATATGTATAAAGATAAAATCGGGGAGATAATTACAGGAGAGGTTTATCAGATATGGAAAAAAGAGATACTTGTTCTTGATGATGAGGGCAATGAATTGATAATGCCTAAAACAGAGCAGATCCCTTCCGATTTCTTCCATAAAGGAGATACGGTAAGAGCTGTTGTGGTAAAGGTTGATATAAAAAACAATAACCCTTTGATTATCATTTCCCGTACATCACCGGTATTTCTTGAGCGGTTGTTTGAGCTTGAAGTTCCGGAAATATATGACGGGCTTATTACAATAAAAAAGATCGTCAGGATTCCTGGTGAACGTGCTAAAATAGCTGTTGAATCATATGATGAGCGTATCGATCCGGTAGGGGCATGTGTTGGAATGAAAGGTTCTCGTATTCATGGAATTGTACGTGAATTACGTAATGAAAATATTGATGTTATAAACTACACAACAAATACACAGTTGTATATTCAGCGTGCATTGAATCCGGCTAAAATATCAAATATCAAACTTTTTGAGGACGAAAAAAGAGCTGAGGTTTATCTGAAGCCGGAAGAGGTTTCTCTGGCTATTGGTAAAGGCGGTTTAAATATTAAACTTGCCAGCCGTCTGACGGGATATGATATTGATGTTTATCGTGAAATGGATGAGAGTGAGGAAGATGTATGGCTCGAAGAGTTTAAAAAAGATGACAGCGGTTATGGTATTGAACCGTGGATTATTGATGAACTTAAAGCCATTGGATGTGATACCGCAAAGTCGGTTCTTGACCTTTCGGTGGAAGACCTTGTGAAACGTACCGACCTTGAAGAGGAAACAATCAAGGAGGTAATGAATATATTGAGGGAGGAATTTGAATAATTCCATTATATTTGCCCTTAATACAAAGTATTAGTAAAGAAAATTAGAAACAGTAGAGTCCTTTATATGGCAGTTGGTAAAAGATTAAGTAAAGTAGCCCGTGAGTTTAATGTAGGTACATCAACAATCGTTGATTTCCTGCACAAGAAGGGTTATGACATTGAAACAAATCCGAATGCGAAGATCACTGATGAAATGTATTCTCTTCTGGAACAGGAGTATACCAGTGATTCCAAAGTTCGTAAAGAATCGGAAAAACTGGGACATTTCTCTTCAAAAGCAAAGAAAGAGAGTATCTCAATTCAGGATATTCGTTCCGATATTAAGGAGGATGAAGCTTTGGTTGTGGAAAAGGAGGAACCGGAAGTTGTTGAAGAAAAACCCAAAGCTGATGTCGATGTAAAGGTAGTCGGGAAAATAGATCTTGACGAGGTTGCTAAAACGAAGAAAGTTCAGGAGAAGAAGGAAGAAAAGCCTGAACCTGAGCCTGTACCCGAGCCTGTGTCCGAACCTGAAGCTCCGGAGAAAGAGCCGGAAGAGAAAAAAGAAGAACCGGTAGTCCAACCCGAAACAGTAGAGGAAAAGAAACCTGTCAGGAAAGAACCGGAACATATTCCGACAAAAACGGAAAAGATTGGCGAAGATATGAAGGTTGTCGGTAAGATTGATCTTGAGAAGCCTAAGAAGAAAAAAGCAAGGCATGAAAAGAAAAAAGAAGTGGTAATTCCTGAAAAGAAAAATGTAACAGAAAAAAAACAGGTAGAAAAAGAACCTGTTAAAGAAACAGAAACAGCTACCACTCCTGAACATATACCGACTCAGACCGAAAAACTGTCAGGACCTACAGTTGTCGGAAAAATTGATCTGCCTGTTGAATCTTCAAAGTCAGAATCGAAAGAGGACAGAAAGAAAAACAGAAAGAAAAGGAAGAGAATACGTAAAGAGAAAATTGATATAAATGCAAAACAGCCTGCCGGAGCCGGTAATCAGGCAGGTAAAAACGAGCCGCGTAAGAAAAAAACGGTTCAGCATAAACTCAAAAAACGTCCTGTCCATAAGGAGGTTGATGACGAGGATGTACAAAAGCAAATAAAAGAAACTCTTGCCCGTCTGACTAAGAAAGGTAAGAGTAAAGCCTCTAAGTACAGGAGAGAGAAACGCGAATCAATTTCTCAAAAACAGGCAGCCGAGCTGGAAAAGCAGGATATGGAGAAAAAGATTCTGAAGGTTACCGAATTTGTAACTGCCAATGATCTTGCCAATATGATGGATGTGCCTGTTAACGAGGTGATTTCTACTTTTATGTCTCTTGGCGTATTCGTTTCAATAAACCAGCGCCTGGATGCGGAAACACTTTCATTGGTTGCCGAAGAGTTTGGTTACCAGGTTGAGTTTGTTGATGCAACAATTGTTGAGGCTGTTGAAGAAGAGGAGGATAATCCGGAAGATCTCGTCGAACGTCCGCCTATTGTCACCATTATGGGACATGTAGACCATGGTAAAACATCGCTCCTTGACTTTATACGTAAAACAAATGTTATAGCCGGTGAAGCCGGAGGTATAACACAGCATATAGGTGCATATTCTGTTGAACTTGATAACGGCAGAAAAATTACATTCCTTGATACTCCGGGACACGAGGCCTTTACGGCTATGCGTGCAAGAGGTGCACAAGTAACGGATATCGCGGTAATTATTGTTGCTGCTGATGATGATGTTATGCCACAGACCAAAGAGGCGATAAACCATGCCTCGGCTGCCGGTGTGCCAATTATATTTGCAATAAATAAAATTGATAAGCCGGGAGCAAATCCTGATAAAATAAAAGAAGAATTGGCTAACCTTAACTACCTTGTTGAGGAGTGGGGCGGAAAATATCAGTCGCAGGATATTTCAGCTAAAGCAGGTACTAATGTGGACTTGTTACTGGAAAAAATCCTATTGGAAGCTGACCTTCTGGAACTGAAGGCAAATCCGAAAAAACCGGCGTCCGGAACAGTTATTGAATCATCATTGGATAAAGGACGCGGATATGTTGCTACGCTTCTTGTTCGTAACGGAAGTATGAAAATCGGAGATATGCTCCTTGCTGGTTATAATTACGGCCACGTTAAAGCTATGTTCAATGAACGTAATCAGAAAGTAGAGGTTGCCGGCCCGAGTGATCCTGTACTTGTGCTTGGCCTGAACGGAGCTCCGCAGGCAGGCGAGAAGTTTAATGTGATGGAGGATGAACGGGAGGCTAAAGAATTGGCAATTAAACGAGAACAGTTGCATCGCGAACAGGGAATGAGAGCTAAAAAGCATATCACTCTGGATGAGATTGGACGTCGTATAGCAATTGGAAACTTCCAGGAACTTAATATTGTGGTTAAGGGTGATGTGGACGGTTCTGTTGAAGCCCTGTCAGATGCATTGATTAAACTTTCAACTGATGAGATACAGGTTAATGTTATTCACAAGGCCGTAGGTCAGATAACAGAAACCGATATTATGCTTGCTGCAGCATCAAATGCAATTGTTATCGGATTCCAGGTGCGTCCGTCAATGGCAGCACGTAAACTTGCCGAAAAAGAAGAGATCGATATTCGTCTTTATTCAATCATCTACGATGCTATCGAAGAGGTTAAGGATGCAATGGAAGGTATGCTTTCTCCTGAAATTAAGGAAAAGATTATTGCAACGCTTGAAGTCAGGGAAACATTTAAGATTAGTAAAGTTGGAACAGTAGCAGGTTGTATGGTGAAGGAAGGTAAGATAAAGCGCAGCTCTAAAATCCGGCTTATACGTGACGGAATTGTGATTTATACCGGGCTGCTTGGTTCTCTGAAACGATTCAAGGAGGATGTGAAAGAAGTTGCAGCAGGTTATGAATGTGGTCTTAATATTGCTAATTTCAACGATATAAAAGTTGGTGATATTATTGAGGCCTATGAGGAAGTTGAAGTTTCAAGAACATTGTAGTGAAATATTAAAGTATATTTAAAGCCGGTACTGTGAAGTGCCGGCTTTTTTATTTGCAAACCATATAAATTATGAAATACTATGCGGTAATTGTTTTTATCTTTTCGGTTGTTTTGTATTCATATGCAGAGCAGACACAGAACTATTTTCTTGAAGCCGTGGTGAAACCTGTTCCTGTTTTGTGGCTAATAATTCATATAAGGCCTGTGGGAGTATACCGGAAATATATTATGGCCGGACTTGTGTTTTCCTTGCTTGGAGATGTCGCATTGTTGCATTTTATCGATAAGTTTATTCCGGGTCTGGTGTTCTTTCTCATTGCCCATGTATTTTATATTCTGGCTTTTTTAAACAGAAATAATAAGGTTGTGGTAAAGAATATGGTGTTTTTTGGGGTTGTGGCATCTTTTCTAATTGCATTTTTATATCCTCATCTGGGAGATATGAAATTTCCGGTTGTAATTTATGTATTGGTTATAACATTAATGACCTGGAGGGCATTTGAACAGAAAAATTACAACACAAATGCTGTTTATGCATCTGCCGGTGCACTTTTATTTATGATGTCGGATTTTAATCTTGCAGTGAATAAATTTGTCAATCCATATCAGTCTGCTACGGTTGTTACTATTGTTTTGTATTGGGCAGCTCAGTTTTTGATTGCAAAATCTGCAATAGAAGAGTAATTTCTACAATCTCTCTACTGATTATCTCTTCTCATTTTATTAACTGTCATTTTTTTTGAAGTCTTATGTTTGATTTAATTCAAATAAACTTAATTTTGAAATTTAAGTATTAGAATTAATGTGAATATAAATCACATTAATCTTTTTTTCTGTTCTGATTTTGTTTTCATGTTTGGACCTGATGAAATCTGTAGCTAATAAATTAAAGCTGTTTGGTGCCTGACAGAAATACAGATGTATGATTATATTTTATTAATTCAGGAATACGAGAAAAAACTGTGTCACAGTTTTAATCATTTTACATATTATTAAACATATGAAACAAGTCGATTTTAGTGTAAAGGGAAAGGTCGCTGTAGTAACCGGAGGGGCCGGAGTCCTCGGAAGTAATATCGCCAAAAGCCTGGCTTCGGCTGGAGCAAAGATTGTGATTATAGATATACGCGAGGAAAAGGTAGATGAGATTGTTGTTTCCATTAAAGAGATAACTGATGAAGTAAAAGGATATGTAGGCAGTGTGCTTGATATTGACGAATTGAATGCTCTTGCTGAAACAATCCTTAAAGAATGGGGCTCTGTTGATATTCT
This sequence comes from Chlorobiota bacterium, assembly GCA_013153405.1. GTDB lineage: Bacteria > Bacteroidota > Bacteroidia > Bacteroidales > Marinilabiliaceae > JAADEM01. Next base: position 33,391 of record JAADEM010000023.1, on the reverse strand, counting down.
GGTGAATGCAGCCGGAGGAAACCTGCCGGGTGCTACACTTGAACCAGATCAGGAGGTGTTTGATATGAAGATTGAGGATTTCAATAAGGTTACTGACCTTAACTTAAACGGCACTGTTTATCCAACGCTGGCATTTGGAAAGATTATGGCCCGTCAGGGTTCGGGAAGTGTTATCAATATTTCCTCAATGGCAACATATTCGGCCATTACAAGGGTTCCGGGTTATTCGGTGGCAAAGACAGGGATTAATATTTTCACGATGTGGATGGCAACGGAGATGGCACGTAAATATGGTGATAAAGTCAGGGTAAATGCTATTGCTCCCGGTTTTTTTATAGGAGATCAGAATAGAAATGTACTTATTAATCCGGATGGCAGTTTGACCGAAAGAAGTAAAAAGGTGATCGCCAAAACACCAATGGGAAGGTTTGGTGATATTGATGAACTGAATGGAGCCGTTCAGTTTCTATGCTCCGATGCCGCAAGTTTTATTACCGGCGTTGTGCTTCCTGTTGATGGCGGATTCCGTGCTTTCAGTGGTGTTTAAAGAAGTAGAAAACGGCCGTGTTGATATCCGGGGGCTACAAGCTTTTGTTCGGGCACTTACTGTAAATATAAATATTTCTCGGCTTTGCTGCTGTAGAGAGATGTGAGTTGTGAATGATTAATTTGATATTTGGATGGTTTTGCTGTTTGAGGTTTTAATAACAAAAAGCAAAAATATTATTTCAGTTTAAGTGAAATGAAACCGGAGTAGTCGTTGAAAAAAATAGATAGATTCTTTTACTGTTTTAGAGTACGAGTAATATTTGTAGAAAAATTGTAACAAGAAATCACTAAGGAGTATCGTACCATAACATTAAAACAAATGGAATTGGTAAAAACATTACGATGGTTTGGAGAGGGAGATTCCGTAACTCTTGACGACATCCGGCAGACGGGAGCAACCGGTGTGGTTACTGCTCTGCATCATATCCCCAATGGAGAAGTATGGACAGTTGGGGAGATTCGTAAAGTGAAAGAGAAGATAGAGTCTTACGGTTTGACCTGGGAGGTTGTGGAGAGCCTGCCGGTAACCGAAGAGATAAAACAAGGACTAGCAGAGCGTGAATCAGTAATTGACAACTACATTAAAAGTATGCGTAATCTTGCCGGATGCGGTATTAAAACCATAGTTTATAATTTTATGCCGGTTCTTGACTGGGCCCGTACCAATTTGCATTATAAGCTGTCTGACGGAAGAGAGGCAATGTATTTTAGTGCCGTTGATTTTGCTGTTTTTGATCTTTTTATTCTTAAACGTCCTGGGGCAGAACGTGACTATACGGCAGTGCAGGTAGCCAGAGCAAAAAAGCGGTTCGGAGAGATGACAAACAAGCAGGCTGAAGAGCTTGCTTACAACATAATTGTGGTTACCCAGGGATTTATCGACGGTGTAGTGGACAGAGGTTCGGAAAATTACAAAGAGTTGTTTCTTAGCTACCTTGCAAAGTATGACAAAATTGGGAAAAAGGAGCTGAGAGATAATCTGGTTTACTTTCTAAAAAGAGTTATTCCTGTTGCTGAAGAGGTTGGAATAAATATGGCAATACACCCCGATGATCCTCCTTTTGATCTTTTAGGGCTGCCAAGAATAATGAGTACGGCAGAGGATTTTGAATGGCTTGCAGAAGTTGTTCCTTCAGTGCATAACGGGTTTACGCTTTGTGCCGGTTCGTTAAGTGCAAGATCTGACAATGATATTCCGGCAATGGCGGAGCAGTTTGCCGGCAGACTGCATTTTGTTCACCTGCGAAGTACCAAACGACTAGGTAACGGTGATTTTTACGAGGCAGGGCATCTTGAAGGTGATGTAAATCTTGTTGAGGTGATCCATACTCTGCATAAGATTATGCATAAGACACATCAGCCTATTCCTGTCAGGCCTGACCATGGCCACAGGATGCTTGATGATTTTCACAGAGATAGTAATCCAGGATATCCTTTGATAGGTAGGATGAAAGCACTTGCTGAGATATCGGCAATTGAAAAGGCAGTGAAATATTTTATGCGAGAAATGTGATTATTTACAGGTGTGACGGTCTTTTAAGGCTATGCAAAGTTTATGAGTCTGCCCGGCGGTCTTGTGGTTTAGTGTTGGTTTTAAAATAAATTAAACATATGAAAAAGTTAATCTTAGTTTTTTTAGTGTTGCTGTTTGCCGTCTCTTGTTCGGTGAAAAAAACAGAAAAAAAACAAAAGCTGAATGTTCTGTTTATTGCAATTGATGATCTTCGTCCCGAGCTTGGATGCTACGGGAATAAACAGATTAAGTCTCCGAATATTGACAAGCTTGCATCGGAAGGGGTACTGTTCACAAATCATTACGTTCAGGTGCCAACCTGCGGAGCTTCCCGTTATGCCATGCTTACAGGATTGCTTCCGTCTGATCGTATTGCCTTATCAAATGAAGCTTGTGTTAAAAAATTGACCCATAAACCAGAATCGGGAAAGCCGGAAACATTTATACATTATTTAAGACAGAACGGGTATTACACGGTTGGGATAGGTAAGATCAGCCATTATCCCGACGGATATGTTTATGGATATCTGGAGCCGAAAAGTCATGTTAGGGAGTTGCCGTACAGCTGGGATGAGATGATTTTCGATCCGGGAAAATGGGGAACAGGACAAAATGCCTTTTTCGGTTATGCCGACGGAACCAACCGTAATGAACTGAACAATCTGGTAAAGCCTTACGAGAAAGGAAATGTGGATGATACCGGTTATGTTGACGGACTTACTGCTGAACTTGCCATAAGAAAGCTTAAAGAGCTAAAAAACAGGAAGCAGCCGTTTTTTCTCGGGGTGGGTTTTTTTAAGCCTCATTTGCCATTCAACTCTCCGGCTAAATACTGGGATATGTATAATGAAGATGAAATACCTCTTGCTCCGGTGCGAAAAATACCGGACAATGTAAGTACGCTGAGTTTGCACAACAGCGGAGAGTTTAACAGCTATAAACTCGGTGACGAAAAAGCATCATTGAAAGGACCCGTTTCTGAAGCGTATGAGCGGAAACTGCGTCATGCATACTTTGCCTGTGTAAGTTATGTTGATGCTCAGGTAGGCAAAGTGCTGGACGAACTGAAACGGCTTGGTCTTGACAAAAATACAATTGTAATAGTTTGGGGCGACCACGGGTGGCATCTCGGCGATCAGCTTGTATGGGGAAAGCACACTATTTTTGAAAGGGCACTCCGGAGTACTTTGATAGTGAAGGTTCCCGGAGCTAATCAGCAGGGAGTGAGAAACAGCAATATTGTCAGTACTGTGGATATTTATCCCACAATAAGTGAATTGTGCGGACTGCCATTGCCGGATTGGACAGACGGTAAAAGCTTTGTGCCTCTTCTAAGGGGTGATGTTGTAACCTGGGATAATAAAGCATTCAGTTACTATCGTAACGGTATTTCTATGCGTACTCCCGATTTTCGTTTTACTGTGTATTTCAGAAACAACAAAAAAGTTTATGAACTGTATGATCACAGGAATAAAGATATCGAGGATGTTAATGTCGCTGCATGGCATCCGGAAATTATAGAAAAACTACTTCCTTTATGGCAAAAAGGAGATACTGGACTTTACGGAGAATGACAGACTCCGGTGTGTAATTTTTTATGGATGGCCTTAGTATGTTGAATGCTTTTATATCTGACAGTTATGTCAGACGACATGGTTGATGTTGAAATTCCGGTTTTAGAGCTTAGCTCCGTAAAAAAGAAAAAACATTTTTTCTTTTAATTGTTTTATTTGAAAATTAAAATACTTTTGCGCCGCCGTATTTGAAAAATTATTAAGTTTGTTTTATTCCGGGAACAGAAATGAATAATTGAAGTTATCTTAGTTTCGGCCGGAAACACTGATGTTCAAAAACGGGGAATGATTAGTCACAGGCACGTGAAGGTATAATTGAAACTTTTTTGTTTAAAATCCGGTATATGTAGTTCAGTGTAGATGTTCCTATACGGACCGGACATAAACAGTATGAAACAACAGCTGCGTGAATGGTTGCTTAAGACGGGTTAAAAAAACTAAAACATAAACTAAAACATGAAAAAACAGGACAAATTAAGGATTATAAAGGATTATGCTAAGCTGAGCGATGAATTGAAGGAGCAGATTAAACTGGCTTATCCCGAAGGGTATAGTCAGCACCTTATTGAGTTCACAAATGCTAAAGGTGAGCTTGTAAGTGCATTGCCTTTTGAATTGCCAGACAGGATATACCTGATAAAAATGTCGGTTAAAACCGCAAATCAGATAATCCTTGACGACGATGATTATGATGAAGAAGGATTCCTGAAGGATGATTCAAGAAAAAGGTTTGAAGATAAACAGACCGATCTTGGAGAACTTCCGGAAATGGGGGAGGATTTTTAAATTAATCTGAATCCTGAACTTTTGGAGTATAAACTGTCAGGTGATTTGACTTCATCGGGCATGTTTGTGAAAAAATATTGCGGACTGTTGCACATTAACAGAAGTGTGCAGTCCGCTTTTTATTATCTTTTTAACAGATAAAACACATTGTTGATTAATCAAGGATTTTAATTTCGGATGTTGATGCCAGATTTGGATCCATCTTTTGTGTAGTAGTTAATATCTTGTAGCATAGGGAGATGTGGGGTTTGTTTTGTGTGGGGAAGCCTGAATTAAAGATTTTGTGTTATTTTTAGAGTGATAAAAATGAGAAATATGAATCGGAAAAGATACTCTTTAATTGTCGTTGAGAACAAAAAACAGATTAAGGAATTTCTTGATTTTCCCGTTTCGATATATAAAAATTATAAAAACTGGATACGGCCTCTGGATGAAGAGGTAGAAAAGGTTTTTGACCGGGAAAAGAATAAATTATTTAAAACCGGTGATGCCATAAGGTGGCTGCTTGTCGATGATAATAAAAACACAGTCGGCCGTATGGCTGCTTTTTTTGATAAAAAGACAGCAGCCAAAAACGATCAGCAAACAGGAGGAATCGGATTTTTCGAGTGTATCGACGATAAGGAGGCAGCTCACACACTATTTGATGCCGGAAAAGAATGGCTCGAAAAAAGAGGTATGGAGGCCATGGATGGCCCGGTTAACTTCGGTGACAGAAATAATTTCTGGGGTTGTCTGGTTGATGGCTTTGATAAAGAACCTGTTTTTAATATGCCTTATAATCCTGAATATTACAGCAGGCTTTTTGAGAGCTATGGTTTTCAGAACTATTTTAATCAGTATACATACCATATTGATACCGGAGGAGGTATGAGATCTGATGTGTTGCGGGAAAAAGGAGAAAGGTTGTTGAAGAATAAAGATTATACGTTCCGAACCATAAAAGGAATGAGTTTTGATGAGATCGCCGATGCATATGTTTCCATTTACAATAAAGCCTGGGCAAGGTTTCCCGGAGTGCCTAAAGTCAGGAGGCAGCATGTAAAAGCAGTGTTGAACGCGGTAAAACCTATTCTCGATCACAAAGCTATAATTTTTGGCTTTTATAAGGGCGAACCTGTAGTATTCTATATTATGGTACCGGATTTAAACCAGGTAATCTACGATTTCAATGGTAAAATGAATCTGATGAATAAGATAAAGCTGTTTTACCGGCTGAAAGTGGCAAAAAAAGTAACACGGCTTATTGGTATTATATTCGGGGTTGTGCCGGAGCATCAGAGTAAAGGAGTTGAATCTGCAGTTGTTCTGCACTTTGAGAAGGAGATAAGAGCCGGAAGAATACCTTATACCGATCTTGAAATGAACTGGATTGGTGATTTTAATATGGTAATGATGAAGTTTGTACAACAAATAGGAGGGGAAATACATAAAACACATGTGACATATCGCTATTTGTTCGACAGGACCAAAGAATTTAAAAGAGCCAGAAAATCTATTTAAGTTGTTGTTCGCCAGAAGGTATGAGTCACTATGCCTTGTTCTGAATGAAAATATAAATCACCAGAGTTTAGCATGTTACATACTTTGTGTAAATTTGGCGGTATTTTTTAATTTAATTTAATCCAATCCAATGGAAAACTTAGCTGAAAAAATGGTTAAGTATAGGTGGCATGTTCTAGCTGCCGTTGCTGTAATAACAGCCTTTTTTATTTACGAACTCCGTTATGTACAGGTTGATTCCAACCTTATAAACTCTTTGCCGAAGAACGATCCCGTAGTGAAACTTTTTAATGAAGTAGGGGCAAAGTTCGGAGGTAATGAAATGGGGATGATTATTCTGGAAGCCGATAATGTGCTTGAGCCGGCAGTACTTAAGGATATTGAGAATATTACGGACACCCTTGCTGAAACAGATGGGATATTATCGGTAACATCTTTAACCAATATGATGACCATCAATGTTGAAGATGATGATTTTGAAGTTAAGAATCTTATAAATGATGATAACAGACCGCAAAATAAACAGCAGGCTGAAAAGCTGAAAGATGAGGTTGCCGGTAATAAGATGGTTTCAGGGAGCATAATCTCAAAAGATGCAACCGCAACAATGATTTTATACACAATAAAAGACGGTGCCGATGTTGATTCTGTATCGACGGTTGTAATGGATAAGATTAACAGAATGCACATAAAAACCAAATATTATTTTGCCGGTGCACCTTTCCTCAGAAAATATATAGATGAAATTGTTTCAAACGATTTACGCACTTTAATTCCCATTGCTTTTATTGTTATTGCTTTAATCCTTTATCTTAGTTTTCATTCGGTGAGGGGAATAATTCTGCCACTGCTTACTGCAGGACTTTCAATAATCTGGGCTTTGGGAATTTTTACAATGATGGGTTTGAAGTTGTCGATGGTGTCAAATAATGTTCCGATAATTATTCTTGCCGTGGGCAGCGCATATGCCATACATGTGCTTAACAGGGTGAATCAGTGTGAGGTGAAGGACAAAGATAAAAAAATATCGACAGCCTTTATGTTTATGGTGGTTCCGGTCAGTCTTACAGCGCTTACAACTATGGTGGGATTTCTGTCATTTGTTTTTGGGGCATATCTTAATATGATCAGGGACTTTGGAATATTTGCTGCTTTGGGAACGTTCTTTTCGGCTGTTTTAGCACTTACTCTTGTGCCGGCAATGCTTGCTGTTCTTCCCGCAAAAACCAGAAGGGAAACCAAAAACCAGATTGATCCGGAAAAGGCAAAAATGAAAAGATTCTTTTTGGTTCCGTTAAGCAAAAGAGTAGTAAATCATCCCGGCCGTATTGTGTTGGTATGGTCTCTGCTTTTTGCTGTTAGTATTTACGGTGTGTTTATTCTTAAACGTAGTGTTTCAACAACAGGTTATTTCAAGAAAGATCATCCATCCACTATTGCTGAAAATATTATGTCGGAAAAACTGGGGGGGTCAAAACCGGTATTTGTTGTTTTTAACGGTGACATGCAGAGCCCGGAAGTTTTAAAGGCCATGTACGATACAGAGAAGTTTATGGTTAGTACGCCATTTATTTCCGGAGCCCAGTCTTTGGCCGATGTTGTTGCAAATCTTTACGGAGCATTTAATGACGGTGATGCCAGAATTCCTGACAGTGAGGATATGATTGGGCAACTGTGGTTTATACTGGGACAGAATGAGTCTCTGAACAGGTTGGTTACTCCGGAACTTGACCAGGGTATTATAATTGCCAAATATGTTGATAACGGCAAAAATAATGTGAAAGATTTTGAGAAGCTGATGAATGATTATTTAAAAAAACATAAATCGAAAGACTTTACCGTTCAGATAACAGGAATGCCTTTTGTAAATGCCCGTCTTGATCATAATCTGCTTTATAGTCAGATATTCAGCTTGTTGATAGCCATAGTGTTTGTGATAGCCATAGTGAGTTTAATGTTTCGTTCTTTCATAAAAGGACTAATTGCTACAGCACCGATTATTGCAACTATTGGTATTTTGTATGGTTTAATGGGGATTGTGGGTATTCCTCTTGATATAGTAACAGTGCTTGTTGCCAGTATCGCAATAGGAATTGGAATTGATTATTCCATACATTTTATGTCGCATTTCAACCATTCTGTTAAAAGGCTAAATTCGATTAAAGGAGCTATAGAGGAGACTATCCTCATTAGTGGCAGGGCAATAATGATTAATTTCATCTCTGTTTCGGCAGGTTTCCTTGTTTTGGTTTTTTCAGATTTGGTTGCAATGGTTTATTTTGGAATACTTATTGCATTAAGTATGCTTGGTTCAAGTATGGGAGCTTTAACATTGCTGCCGTCAATATTTCTTTTGGAATCAAAGAAACAACAGGAGAAACTTAAAAGATAAATTAATTTAGGGGTTAAACTACCCTGAAAACAATACAATAAAATACTATGAGAAATTTAATATTGATATCGGTTCTTGTTTTTTCAGGAATGAATATTAATGCTCAGGATGCTTCAACTATCCTGGCAAAAATGGACAAAACTATTCTTGCTGTAAAGGACAAATCGGCTGATGTCGAAATGGAAATGACCAATCTGAATACCGGGAAAGGAAATGTAAAGAAAGCTACTCTGTTACAAAAAGGTGCGGATAAAAAGATATTTCGTTATACGTTCCCTAAATCAGATGCCGGTATTGCAACCCTGACTCTTCCCGATGCCGTTTATCTTTATCTTCCAATGTTCAAAAAACCGAAGAAGATTACAAATATGGCTCAGAGTAATACTTTCAACAAATCAGATTTTTCATTATCGGATGCTGCTCTGTTACCATACTCTGATAATTTTGTCCCGGCACTGAAAGAGACTACGGATAAAGATTATGTGCTTGAACTGAAACCTAAGAATAGTGAGATTGATTATAGCCGGCTTTTGGTATATGTAAATAAAAGTAACTACTATCCTGATAAAATCGTTTATTTCGATAAGAAGGGAAGCAAGCTGAAAGAAGCTGATTATAAATACAAGAAAATAGGAAACTATTGGGTTGCTGATGTTATTACCATGATCAATGTTAAAAAGAATCATAAAACCGTCATCAAAATGACTAATATTAAAATCAATCAGGGATTGAAAGACAGTGATTTTACTGTAGAAAAGATAACCCCGGTGAAAAAATAGAAACAAAATGGAGCTTAACGAAATACTTGAGCGCATAGAAGAGCTTCTTGAAAAAGAGAAAAAAGAGCTTATGGAAGCAGGTGACGAGCAGTCATCAACAATAACCTTTTTGAAAGAAATTTTATTACTGTTGTTTCAGTTTGTAGTGGCTCTTCTAAAGGCTCCGTTCAGACTTGTTGCGGGTTATGTGAAAAAAGAGGTGATAAGTGCAATAAAAAAAGACTCTAAGATTATGGCTTTTATATCGGCCATGTTGATTGTGCTTCTTGTATTTTTTCTGGTTTTGTGGATGTCGGTTTCTGTTGCAGTCGGAGCTTATTTTTACGATAAAGGATATTCTCTCTTTGCATCTGTTGTATATTCAGTAGCATTTCAGGTTGTAAGTATTTTGGTTGTTATCCTGATTTCGTACCTTATTTCAAGAAACCTGAAAACATTTAAATTGTTTAAATCTCTTACAGGTAAAAACAGGTAACTGTTTTATTAAAGATGATTTAACATTAAGATAACATTCATTAAAACTTCAGACTGATATTTAGTGTTATCTTTGTGGTGTCAAATTCAAGTAATCTGTATAGGTTTATTTTCAGATTGTAACCTGAGGAAAAAAGAGTTCTTTTGGTTATATTTGAATTTGTATTCTGTAATTTTATTTCATTTTATAACCTATGCCGGAATTCAGAACAGTGATCGGACTGGAGGAATCACATGATAAAATATTGTATGATTCCGTTTTGATGTTTCTGGGTTCTTGTTTTTCTGAAAATATAGGTGAAAGATTTATAGCAAGGCAGTTCAATGCTGTTGTTAATCCGTTTGGAACGTTGTATAATCCGGCTTCTGTAAGTAAGGCAATTGAGTTACTTATCGAAAACAGAAATGTTAAAGAGGATGAGTTGTTTTTACACAGAGGTGTCTGGAATAGTTTTTCCCATCATAGTCGTTATTCCGGACAAGATAAAAACAAGGTGCTGAGTGGTATGAATCAAGATTTATCCCAAGCACATGAGATGTTAAAAAAAGCCGGTTTTCTTTTTGTGACATTGGGTACGGCATGGGTTTATGAACTGAAAGAAACCGGTAATGTTGTTGCCAATTGTCATAAATTACCTTCGTCATATTTTAAAAGGTACAGACAGGATGTGCATGATGTAACCGGAGTTCTTTCGGAAATGATTGGTAAGGTAAAGGTGTTTAATCCTGACGTGAAGATTGTTTTTACTGTTAGTCCGGTCCGGCACTGGAAAGACGGTGCTCATGGTAATCAGCTTAGTAAGGCGGTGTTATTGCTTGCTGTCGATGAGCTGATAACAAAACATAAAGATGTTTTTTATTTTCCTGCTTATGAACTTGTGATGGATGATTTACGCGACTACAGGTTTTATGAGGAAGATATGCTTCACCCAGATAAAGTAGCAGTTGATTATATATGGCAACGCTTACAGGACGTGTATTTTGCAGAAAAAACAAAAACGTTTGCCGGTGAGATAGAGAAATTGATAAATGCAAAAGAGCACAGGCCATTTAATGTCAATGGTGAAGAATATAAAAAGTTTGCTGAAAAAATGCTAAAAAAAACAATAGAGGCAGCCAGGCGTTATCCGGGAGTTAATCTTGACGGGTTAGTGCATTTTTTTAAAAACAGGATACAATCTTAATTATTCTGTTTAATATAGGTTTTTGATAAAAATTTTTTAAATTGTTTGTAAATTCTTAGTCATTATGGATAACTACATACATTTGGATAAGTCGAAGTTGATCAACCTGGAGTATACGTTGTTCAGAGAAATACTCAGAACAAACAGGGCCGGTGCTTATTCGAGCAGTTCAATTATCGGGTGCAATACCCGTAAGTATCACGGTCTACTGGTCGCTCCTCTAAAAGAGTTCGATTATCGCAGGTTCGTGTTTCTTTCCTCTCTTGATATCTCCGTAATACAGCACGAAAAGGTTTTTAATTTAGGTATTCATAAGTACGACGGAAGCCACTATGACCCCAAAGGGCATAAGTACATCCGTAACTTCATAATGGATCCCACACCTAAATTAATTTACCGTGTAGGAGGTGTGGTTTTATCCGTAGAAAAACTTTTGGTGGAAAAGGAAGACCAGATTCTTGTTAAGATAACTCTTGAAGATGCACATTCGCCTACGACTATCAGGCTTAAACCATTTCTGGCTTTTCGTAGTGTACGCGAACTTACTCATGAGAATCTGGATGCAAACACAAAATACGAAGAGATAAGAAACGGAGTACGTATACGGCTTTATGATGTGTTCCCTTATCTGAATATGCAGATAAACAAGAAAAATGAGTTTGTGCCGATGCCTGACTGGTACAGAGGGATTGAATATATTAAAGAGGAGAACAGGGGTAATCCGTACAAGGAAGATCTTTATGTTCCCGGATATTTTGAGTTGCCTATTAAAAAAGGTGAAAGTATTATTTTTTCCGGATCTCTTAGTAAAGAGTCGGCTCCTTCAACTTTTAAAACCAAATTTAATAAAGAGTTAGAGAAAAAATTTCCAAGAAATAATCTTTACAATACACTCTTGAATTCGGCATCCCAGTTTATTGTAAAAAGTGATAACAGAACAGCACTGCTTGCAGGTTATCACTGGTATGGAGAGAATCTTAGGAATACATTTATTGCATTGCCCTGGGGAGGAGAAGCTTTCGGAGATAAAAAGGTTTCACTCCGGTTGTTGGCCGACAGTATTAAACGACTCGAGAATGAGTTCCTTAATGCTCCAGACAGATACAATAAAGACACTTTAAGAAATATAGACATACCACTGTGGGTTTTCAGAACAATAGCACAGCTCGAAGGCAATCTTCCGGCCAAAACACTCTGGAAAAAGTATAAAAAGCTGTTTACATCTGTACTGAAATTTTATACAGGCTCTGACAAGGATTATTTCAGGGTTCTGGATAATGGTCTTGTTTATGGTAAGATTGAAAACAAGGCTTTGACATGGATGAGTTTTTATGCGTATGGTAAACCCGTGACTCCGCGATATGGTATGCCTGTTGAAATTAATGCATTATGGTATAATGCTATCAGATATTCGCTGGAGCTGGCAGAAAAAAGCGGTGATGTGAAATTTGTTGAAGAGTGGGAGCCGCTTGCCGGAAAGGTTCATGATGCATTTCGTGAGAGTTTTCTTGGAAATCCTAAGGGAGGCCTGATTGATGTGCTGGATTTTGACAGGATCGACATTTCTGTACGGCCTAATCAGCTTGTTGCTATTTCCATGCCCTATTCTCCGCTGACCAAAGAGGAGCAAAAAGGAGTTCTGGATATTACTAAAAAATTATTGCTTACACCAAAAGGTATCAGGTCGCTGTCTCCTGACGACCCGTCTTATTTAGGTGTAATTGAAGGAAATGTGGATAAACGTAATCTGGCAATGCATCAGGGTGGTGTATATCCCGGTTTTGTAGCGTTTTTTGCAGAAAAGTATCTTGAGTTGCATAAAAGAGGAGGTTTGCCTTTTGTTAAAAAGATGATAGAAGGATTTGAAGAAGAGATGACCGAACATTGTCTGGGTACCATATCCGAATGTTATAACGGAAATCCTCCGCATACCGGAAAAGGTGCAGTGTCAATGCTTTGGAATGTAACTGCTGTTTTAAAAGTAATCAGATTAATAGAGGAATACTCATAACGAATATATAACTATGAGAGTATTAATGTTTGGGTGGGAGTTCCCGCCGCATATTGCAGGAGGTTTAGGTACGGCTTGTTATGGCCTGACAAAGGGAATGTCGCACCTGCCTGATCTTGATGTGATTTTTGTAGTTCCTAAAGCTTATGGCGATGAGGACCAGTCAATGATCAGACTTGTTGGTGCCAATAACGTAAAAGTTAAAGAGCGAAAACTAAATTTGTCGCATTTCAAGAAACAACTTGACTATATTGAAGTAGATTCAAAACTTGTTCCGTATGTTGATCCTGAAGAATTCTGGAAACTTACAACATATGAGGTGAGCGGGATCAAGAAGTATGTTCAGGTAAACGAAGAGGGGTATATTAACTTCACGGGAAAGTATGGTAAGGATCTGCTTAAGGAAATATACAACTATGCAATAGTTGCCAATGTTATAGCCCAGGATTATGAATTTGATGTTATACATGCGCATGACTGGCTTGCTTATCCTGCCGGAATAGCAGCCAAAGAGGCTTCCGGTAAACCTTTGGTAATTCATGTTCATGCTACGGATTTTGACCGTAGCGGCGGTAATGTTAACCCTACTGTGTTCGATATTGAGCGTAAGGGAATGATTGCTGCTGATAAAATTATTACTGTAAGTAATCTTACCAGAGACACGGTAATTCATAAGTATGGAATTCCTGCCGAAAAGGTGGTTACTGTTTACAATGCTGTAGATCCGCTAAAAGATGATCTGAAAAATGTATTTAAAAAAGGCGTAAAGGAAAAACTGGTGACTTTCCTGGGGCGCATAACACACCAGAAAGGGCCCGAATATTTTGTCGAGGCGGCAAATCTGGTTCTGCAGAAAATGGATAATGTGAGGTTTGTAATGGCAGGTAGCGGTGACATGATGGAAAAGATGATAAGGCGGGCGGCAGAACTTAAAATTACTCATAAGTTTCACTTTACCGGATTTCTTCGCGGACCAGAGGTCTTTTCAATGTTAAGCCTGAGTGACTTATACATAATGCCGTCTGTTTCGGAACCGTTTGGTATTTCGCCTCTCGAAGCAATGCAAAGCAATGTTCCGGTGATTATATCACGTCAGTCGGGAGTGGCCGAAATTCTTACCTATGCAATTAAAGTAAACTATTGGGATGTACATGCCATGGCTGATGCTATTTACGGTGTGTTAAATTATCCGGCCCTTTCTTCAATGTTTAAAAAGTACGGTAAGCAGGAGGTTGATAATTTGAAGTGGGAAAATTCGGCTTTAAAGGTTAAAGAAGTTTACGAGTCAGTAATTAATTCTTAAAAAGAAAAATATTTAGTTATGAAAAATATATGTTTCTATTTTCAGGTTCATCAACCATTCAGATTTCGCAGATACCGTTTTTTTGATATTGGTAATGATCATTATTATTATGATGATTATACCAATGAGGGGGTTTTAAATAAAGTGGCACAGAAAAGCTATCTTCCGGCAAACAAACTACTGTTGAAAATGCTGAAAAAGTACAAGGGAAAGTTCAAAGTGGCATTTTCAATATCGGGGGTTGCTATTGATCAGTTTAAACTGTATGCTCCTGAAGTGCTTGATAGTTTTAAGGAACTGGCTGAAACCGGATATGTCGAGTTCCTTGCCGAGACCTATAGTCATTCTCTTGTATCGTTAAAAGATAAAGCGGAATTTGAAGCCCAGGTGAAAAAACATACAGACACAATGCAGGAACTGTTCGGTCAGAGCCCTACAGTGTTCAGGAATACTGAGCTTATATATTCCGATCAGCTGGGTGTTGATGTATACGAGATGGGATTTAAAGGAATGCTGGCCGAAGGTGCAAAGCACGTTCTGGGATGGAAAAGCCCTAATTTCCTTTACACTAACGCAATTAATCCAAGGCTTAAAGTTTTGTTGAAAAACTTTACCCTTAGTGATGATATTGCATTCCGTTTCAGTAATAAAGACTGGAGCGAATATCCGCTTACTGCTGAAAAATATATAAGCTGGATAACGGCATTGAGCCCTAAGGAAGAACTCATAAACCTGTTTATGGATTATGAAACATTTGGAGAGCATCAATGGGCTGATACCGGAATATTTGAGTTCCTGGAACATCTTCCTGAAGTGGCATTAAACACTAATGAAGTAGGCTTTATAACACCTTCCGAAGCGGTAAAAAAACTTCAGCCTGTTTCTGCTATTCATGTGCCTAACCCTACAAGTTGGGCTGATGAGGAACGCGATCTTACTGCCTGGCTTGGTAATGAATTACAGAATGAGGCATTTGACAAACTTTATTCTTTATTGCCTAAAATAAATAAATGTGATGCCGGCGATATACTGAAGGATTGGTCATATTTGCAAACAAGTGATCACTTCTATTATATGAGTACAAAATTCTTTTCCGACGGAGAGGTTCATGCTTATTTTAATCCTTATGAAACACCTTACGAGGCATTTATGAATTATATGAATGTCCTGAGTGATTTCACCTTGAGATTGAATGCTGCAGTTCCTGAAGATAATGTTCAGAAAGAGCTGGCAACACTGGCTTCTGTACTTAAGGAAAAAGAGGAAAAAATTAAAAAGCTTGAGACAGAACTAAAGCGTTTAAGAAGCAGTAAGACTCGTCCTGCGTCTAAAACAACAAAAAGTGCAACCCAAAGCACTACCAAAAAGACTACAAAGAAAACTTCGGCGACCAAAACCGGAAGTGCTTCAAAAACTAAGTCAGGAACAGCAAAAAAAACAAAGACGACAAAAACGGCAAAAAAGAAAAGCTGAGGTTTATGAAATGTTAAACAGCTTTAAAATTGCTTTATTTACAGGAGGTAACGTAAACTTTTCTTATTTTTGAAGTTTTTAAACTTTAGTGAGAAAAGTGTTATTTCCTGAAATGACTTTTTATGAGGTGAGGAGAAAGGCTGTCCAGAAAGTTTGAATACACTGTTGTAGCGAAGAAACTGATAATTCCGTTTATGGGAAGACAAGTCGGGGCTGCCTGGAGTAAAACAGGCAGACTTCACACTGTCCGGAATAGCGGTTTTTCATACAGCCTTATCATTATTTTAACGATGTAGATATCAAAATTATTATGAATAATAAATTATTAAAGCCCGACTACCTGTTTGAGGCAAGTTGGGAAGTGTGTAATAAAATAGGAGGGATACATACGGTATTGTCTACCAAGGCCCTTACTATGACCAAAGAATTCGGTGATAATCTTATTTTTATAGGACCTGATGTATGGAGAGAAGCAAAAGAAAATCCTGAGTTTATTCAGGATGACAGTTTGTTCGAGGACTGGAGATGTCATTTGGCCGATAAAGGAATTATGGTCCGTACCGGACGGTGGAACATAATAGGAAAACCTGTTGTCATACTGGTTGATTTCACCTCCTTTATCCCTGAAAAAGACTCAATTCTTGCTAAATACTGGGAACTCTATCAGGTCGATAGTATAAGTGGTGGATGGGATTATGTTGAGGCATTATTGTTCGGACATGCAGCCGGTATAGTAGTGGAAAGTTTTTTTAAGTTTTATCTTGATGTCGATAATAAGGTTGTGGCCGGATTTCATGAGTGGATGACCGGTGCAGGCGCTCTTTATTTGAAAAAATATGCTCCCCATATTGGTACTGTTTTTACAACACATGCAACTACAGTAGGTCGCTCTATTGCAGGTAACGGTTTGCCGCTTTACGACCATTTGAATGAATATGACGGAGATTCAAAAGCAAGAGAACTCAATGTGGTTTCAAAACACTCACTTGAGAAAAATTCAGCTATCCATTCCGATTGCTTTACAACTGTTTCAGAAATTACAGCCAAAGAGTGTAGTCGGTTTCTTTATAAAGAGGTTGATGTTATTACTCCTAACGGATTTGAAGAAACATTTGTGCCGAAGGGTAAGGAGTTTGAGAATAAACGTAATGCATCAAGAGAAAAACTGCGTACGGTTGCCGAGGCTCTTCTCGGCTATAAACTGAGCGATAATACCCTGTTTATTTCAAATAGTGGCAGATATGAGTTCAGAAACAAGGGGATTGATGTGTTTATGGATGCATTGAAGCATCTTAACGACAGCGGAAAGCAAAATCGTGAGATTGTTGCCTATGTTATGATTCCTGCCAATACTTACGGCCCGCGTAAAGATTTGATAGAGAAACTTAATAATCCGGATTCGGATGTGGTCCTCGACAACCCTTTCCTTACTCACGGACTTCATGATATAGGATATGATCCTATTATAAATAAAATTCAGCAGACTCATCTCAGCAATGATAAGGAAGATAGAGTAAAGCTGATATTTGTTCCTTCCTATCTTAATGGTGATGACGGAATCTTCAATATGCACTATTATGATATTCTTATCGGTATGGATCTTACTGTATTCCCGTCTTATTATGAACCATGGGGATATACTCCGGTAGAGAGTCTTGCTTTTCATATTCCTACTATTACAACTGATCTTGCAGGTTTCGGTTTGTGGGTGAAAAAAATTGCCAATGGGATAGATGAAGGAGTTGCAGTTATTCATCGCGATGATGTTAATAATCATGAAGCAGCCCTGGATATTGCCGGTGTAATTTCACAATATTGCTCTTTTTCAACCAAACAGGTAGAAAAATCAAGAGCCCGGGCAAAGGAAATTGCAGGTCATTTCTCATGGGATGAGCTAATTAAATATTACTATGAAGCATACGATATTTCATTGAAAGCAGTAGACGGAAGAAGAGATAAAATAAATATTGTACCTAAAAATTACAGAATAAAAATGAAACCCGAAACATCACCATATCCTGTTTGGAAAAAAATAATTGTTAAATCTAAATTGCCGGATAATCTTAAATTCCTGCATGAGCTGTCGCGAAACCTGTGGTGGACATGGAACTACCAGGCTCTTCAGGTTTTCGAAATGGTTGATCATGAGTTGTGGATGCAGGTAGAGAAGAATCCTGTTGTGTTGCTTGAAGAGGTAACATTGGAAAGGATCGATGAATTGTCAAAAGACACAGAGTTTGTTTCAAAACTTAAAGAAGTCGAAGAAATGTTCAGGTCTTATATGAGTAAGCCTGGTGAGGATGCACCTTCGATTGCCTATTTTAGTATGGAGTACGGACTTACAAATGTTTTGAAAATATATTCCGGAGGACTTGGAATTCTGGCAGGTGACTATCTGAAAGAGGCCAGTGACTGCGGTGTGAATATGACAGCTGTAGGTTTTCTGTATCGCTACGGATATTTCAGGCAATCGCTCTCTCTTAATGGTGAACAGATTGCAAACTATGATCCACAGGAATTTTCAAATCTTCCGCTTGAAAGGGTGAGAGATGCTGAAGGAAAACCGATGTATATTCAGGTTGATCTTCCGGGACGTACCGTGAATGTGAAAGTGTGGAAAGCTCAGGTAGGAAGGGTGCCTTTATATCTGCTTGACTCTGATTGTGAGTTGAATAGTGATGCCGATAGAAGTATAACTCATACCCTGTATGGAGGAGACTGGGAAAACAGACTGAAACAGGAGATTCTGCTTGGATTCGGAGGAATAAGACTTCTTGACAAACTCGGTGTGTCAAACGATTTATTTCACCTTAACGAAGGTCATGCAGCTTTTACAACTGTACAACGTCTCATTAATCTGGTAAATAACGATAAGTTTAATTTTAATGAGGCTATGGAGATTGTTAGAACATCTTCATTGTTTACTACGCATACACCCGTGCCGGCAGGGCACGATAAGTTCGATGAGGATATGCTGAGAATTTACCTTCGTCATGTGCCCGAAAAACTTAATATCTCCTGGGAGCAGTTCATGGATATGGGACGCGAGCATCCGGGTGATCAGTCCGAGAAGTTTTCTATGAGTATACTTGCTGCAAAATGTTCACAGGAGATGAATGGTGTAAGCTGGCTGCACGGTGAGGTTACCAAGAAAATGTTTAAAAACCTGTGGAAGGGATTTTTCCCCGAGGAATTACATATAGGTTATGTTACCAATGGTGTGCATTACGGAACATGGACAGCTTCCGAAATGCGAGAGCTGTATGAAACATTCGATGAGAATTTCCTTAATGACTTATCGAATAAAGAGATATGGAAAAAGATTTATGACGTTTCCGATGAGAAACTTTGGGAACTCAGGAATAATTTAAGAAAAAAATTATTTAACTATCTGAAAGATCGCATAAAACGTAATATGCCCAACCTCAGAGAGAATCCTGGAATGATTATGGATTCGATGGAGAAAATGGATGATAAAGTGCTGACTATCGGTTTTGCACGACGTTTTGCAACATACAAAAGGGCTCATCTGTTATTTACCGACGAAGAGCGTTTATCGAGAATAGTGAATAATCCGGAACGTCCGGTACAGTTTATTTTTGCAGGAAAGGCACATCCTGCTGACGGAGGTGGGCAGGCTTTGATAAAGCGTATCGTGGAAATTTCTCGAAGACCTGAATTTATAGGGAAGATTATTTTTGTTGAAGATTATAACATGGATCTGGCCAAGCGTCTTATCAGCGGTGTAGATGTTTGGATGAACACCCCCACTCGTCCGCTTGAAGCTTCGGGTACATCGGGCCAGAAAGCCGAACTGAATGGAGTGCTTAACTTTAGTGTGCTCGATGGTTGGTGGTATGAGGGATACAGAGAAGGAGCAGGCTGGGCACTTACCGATAAAAGAGTGTATGAAAATCAGCAGTTTCAGGACGAACTTGATGCTGCTAACATATACAGTATTCTGGAGAATGAAATTATTCCATTGTTTTATGACACTGATAAAAAGGGTGTGCCTGCTGGTTGGATAAGGTATGTTAAAAACTCCATAGCTCAGATAGCTCCGGATTATACAACCAAGCGTATGCTTGATGATTACCGCGAACGGTTTTACAATAAGCAATATCAACGTGTGGTTAAAATTCGTGAAAATGATTATGAAGGGGCTGTTAATATTGCAGAATGGAAACGAAGAGTGGCTGCCGGTTGGGATAAAATTGAAGTAGTTTCGGTTGAAATTCCCGATATTGCCAAAAAAGAACTTGGTGTTGGTGATGATTATGTAATTAATGTCGTGCTGGATAAAAAAGACCTCAAGGATATTGAAATAGGTTTGGAAATGGTATTTACAGAGGGAAATACCGATAATCCGGATGATATTAAGATGATATCGGCAGAACCGTTTGAACTGGTTGAAGAGAAAGATGGGAAAGCTCACTACACAATTAAGTATAAGCTTAAAATGGCCGGTCTGTATAATTTCGGTATCAGAATGTATCCAAAGCATCCGGCACTTCCGCACAAACAGGATTTTGGCCTGATGAGGTGGATATAAAATTAATTGAGCTATAAAAATGGGGATGTCCAAAAAGTATAGACCCGACGTCATTGCGAGGAGGAACGACGAAGCAATCTGCTGTGAATCAACATAAAAGCTTTATAAGATTCCGTCACTCCGTTACCAATGATGGAATTGTTTAATGGGATAGCATTCTGTTACTTAATGTGTCATTACGAATCCGTAGGTGTACGGGGGAAACAATTCCAGGCAAAAGGGAGACTGCTTCTTCGCTTGCGCTCATCGCGATGACGCTGATGTTCTGTCATATACTCATTATGCCCCAAATATTGGGGTGAAATCTACCAATGACTGAATTACTAAAGACGCTGATTGTCAACAAGACTTGTGCGTCATTGCGAACCCCATTTTATGGGGTGAAGCAATCCCCGCGGTAAGAGGGAGACTGCTTCTTCGCTAGCGCTCATCGCAGTGACGAGAATGTTCCGTCATTTACTCATTATGCCTCAAATATTGGCGTGAATTCTCGGAATGACGACTTTTGGAACATTCTCATTTTTTTGTGCTTACCGTACCCGCTTTATTTTCTGTTTTTCCAGAACTATCGCTGTTCTGGCAGGCAGATATAGCTTTATCTGATGATTCTCGCTCATTGGTATTTGTTCCGAATAATAAATGTAACTTGTGTCAATTCTTTGAAATCCTCCAAATTTATCATCATCTGTATCTAAAACGACTTTGTATTTTCCTTTCGGAACCGGAATTCCATAGCCTTCAAATGAAATATTCGGGTTGAAGTTAAATATAAATATGTAGTTGTTTTTGTTGAAAGCAAGAACCTGGTCCTGTTCGTTGGCATGAAGCCTGAATGGATTTACGGGCAAAAGATGATTTTGGGCAAAGAGGTTTATCATCTCTTTGTCAAAATCTTTCAGGTAATGAAATTTTAGAAGCTTGTCATCAGCCAGGTTCCATTGACGCCGCGCATATTTAAACGACCAGTTGTTGCCTTCGCGGGGAAAGTCTATCCATTCGGGATGCCCGAATTCATTACCCATAAATGTAAGGTAGCCACCTGTTGCTGTGCCTAAAGTAACAAGTCTTATCATTTTGTGCAAAGCTATTCCTCGGTCAATAATCAAACTGTCGGTATTTTTCGACATTGAATAATATATCTCTTTGTCTACAAGGCGGAAAAAGATGGTTTTGTCACCGACAAGAGCCTGGTCGTGAGACTCAACGTATGATACAGTTTTTTCTTCCGGTCTGTGTTGCGACAATTCATGGTAAATCTGTGCCACATTCCATTCTTCGTCTTTTTTCTCTTTTATAATTTTTATCCAGAAGTCGGGAATGCCCATCGACAAACGAAAGTCAAAACCGATACCTCCGTCTTCAATTTTACCTGCAAGTCCGGGATAGCCGCTCATCTCCTCAGCCACACAAATAGCATTTGGTTTAATGTCGTGAATAAGTTTGTTGGCAAGTGTGAGGTATGTCATAGCATCAATGTCTTCCTCACCTTTAAAATAATCGGAATAAGAGGTAAAGTTTACTTCAAGTCCGTGGTTGTAGTAAAGCATACTTGTAACACCATCGAAACGAAATCCGTCAAAATGGTACTCTTCTATCCAGTAACGGCAATTCGACAAAAGAAAGTGCATCACTTCATCTTTGCCGTAATTGAAGCATTTAGAATCCCAGGCCGGATGATCGCCACGGGGGCCTTCGTGAAAATACTGATGGGTGGTTCCGTCGAAACGGCTTAAACCTTCAAGTTCATTCTTAACGGCATGAGAGTGAACCAGGTCCATAATAACATTAATACCCATGTTATGAGCTGTGTTTACCAGTTCTTTCAGATCTTCGGGAGTTCCGAATCTTGAAGAGGCGGCAAAGAAGTTGGCAACGTGGTAGCCGAAGCTTCCGTAATACGGATGCTCCTGAATAGCCATTA
Source organism: Chlorobiota bacterium (assembly GCA_013153405.1). Lineage (GTDB taxonomy): Bacteria > Bacteroidota > Bacteroidia > Bacteroidales > Marinilabiliaceae > JAADEM01. Next base: position 11,377 of record JAADEM010000023.1, on the reverse strand, counting down.
GCTGAATGGTGTTGTATCCCAGCTCCTTGATACGCGGCAGAACATTTTTTGTAAATTCAGAATATGATGCAACTTTTTCCTCAGGTGATGACATGCCTACATGAGCTTCATAAATCAGGGGTTCGGAGGGGTCAGATTCAAAATCTTCATCAGTCCAGTTAAATCGCTCCTTTAATTCCCAAACCTGAGCAGAAAATAACTTTGTTTCTTCATCCTGAATTACTCTGTTTGCATATGCCGGTATTCTTTCTCCTTCTCCGTCTTCCCATTGAACCAGTAACTTGTACAGATCTCCATGGGTTAATAAATTTTCGGGTAGCTGAATTTCCCAAATGCCGTTTTCTTTTCTTAATAACTTATATTCTGGCAGTGCTTTCCAGTCTGAAAAATCACCTATAAGATATATGTGTATTGCATTCGGAGCCCATTCTCTGAATATCCAGCCTTTCTGGTTTCTGTGCAGGCCGAAAAACAGATGTCCCGATGCAAAGTCTTTTAATGTTCCGGAGAACTCTTCAATGTCATCCAGTTTTTGTCTGAACTTTTGAACTCTCGATTCAATATGTGTGGCAAAAGGACTAAGCCAGGGATCAATCTCCAAAAGTTTAATCTTGCTCATATTTTGTGTGTTTATTATTTCTTGTTTTTTTATGCGTTTGTCGTAACTGTAAAAAAGAGAGGTTGTTTGGTCTTAAAGCTGAAGAAGATAATACTTTTCATCTTAAATTTATGAAAAATGAAACAATTAAGGTTATTTAGCCGGAATTATTTTATGAAATAATTGGGACATGTAATTACAAATCTTAATTAAGAATTGTAACTTTGTCAGGTAACCCTGTAATTTTTTCAGTATACAATGGATATTCAACAAATAAAGCAACGATACGGAATAATTGGTAATTCATACGGACTTAACCGGGCTATCGACATCGCGGTACAGGTTGCTCCGACCGATTTGTCCGTTCTCATTACCGGAGAGAGTGGGACAGGTAAAGAAGTTTTTCCGAAGATTATACATCAGCACAGTGCGCGTAAGCATGGTCCTTACATTGCCGTAAACTGTGGTGCAATACCTGAGGGGACAATTGATTCGGAGCTTTTCGGACATGAGAAAGGTGCTTTTACCGGTGCACTGGCTGCCCGTAAAGGTTATTTTGAAGAGGCTGATGGGGGAACTATTTTCCTCGATGAGGTTGGAGAATTGCCTCTGAATACACAGGTTCGATTGCTCAGAGTTCTTGAAGCCGGAGAGTTTATAAAGGTTGGTTCTTCAAAAGTGCTGAAAACAAATGTAAGGGTGGTGGCGGCTACCAATGTAAATATGGATCGAGCCATTAAAGAAGGTAAGTTCAGGGAGGATTTGTATTACCGGTTAAGTAGTGTTCCTATAAATATACCTCCTTTACGGGAAAGGATTGAGGATATTTATTTGCTCTTCAGGAAGTTTGCCAAGGATTTTGCCGACACTTACAGGATGCCTCCTATTAAACTTACTGATGAGGCAAAGGAGGTCCTGATAAAATACCGTTGGCCGGGAAACGTACGCCAATTGAAGAATATAACGGAACAAATCTCTGTTATAGAAAAAAACAGAATAATAGATGCAGAAACTTTGTTGAAATATATTCCTTATCACGAAGGCGATAATTTGCCGGCTGTGTTTGAATCAGAAGAGAAAGGGCCTTTAAGTTTCAGCAATGAACGGGAACTTCTGTATAAGGTTTTGTTCGAAATGAAAAATGATATGAACGACCTTAAAAAACTTGTTCTCGATATGCTTCAGAATGATGGCTGTTCTGATGTTAAAGGAGAACATGCACGAATAATAAAGAAATTGTATGATAACGGTGACGGAGCTTTGATAAATACTCCCAATGTTGCACCGGCAGCAGTTACGCCGACTGTTGCCACTCCAGTGACTACGCCAACGGTAAAATATCCTGAAAAACCAGAAATGGATGAGTCGATGATACAGGACACTCAGGAGATTGTGGAGGAGTCATTGTCGCTTGTGGATAAAGAGATTGAACTGATTAAGAAAGCTCTTGAAAAACATAATGGCAAAAGAAAATATGCAGCCAAGGATCTTGGTATCTCTGAAAGGACATTATACAGGAAGATAAAAGAGTACAATATTGAGGGATAATAAATATGATATTAATAAAATATATTAGACTGCTGCTCATTCTGTCTGTTCTGTCTTTGTCGGGATGTTCTGTTAATGTGACACTAAGCGGAGCATCGATAGATGAAAATCTTAAGACATTCTCAGTACAGTATTTTAACAACAGAGCAGCAATAATTAACCCGTTACTGAGCCAGAAGTTTACTGAACTTCTGAAGGAGAGAATAATGAATGAGTCACGACTGATACTTGTAAACGGTGTCGGAGATGTGGATTTTTCGGGTGAAATAACCGGATATACCATAAGGCCAATGGCTATTAAAGAAGATGCCGTTTCTGCACAGTCCCGTCTGACGGTTACTGTAAAAGTACGTTTCCAGAATAAGAAAAATCCTCAGAAGAACTGGGAATCAAGCTTTTCTGCTTATCAGGATTTTGCTTCGGATAAAAACATAACAGAAGTGGAGGACGAACTCACCTCGCTTATTATTGATCAGCTGACTGAAAACATCTTTAATAAGGCATTTTCCGACTGGTAAAAATGAAAAAGCAGCTTCTTTACACATTAATAAGGAACCCGGAAGAGTTGAATGAGTTTACATTAGACGGTATCCGTAGTCTGGTGAAAGAGTATCCTTATTTTCAGGCTGCAAGAATATTGCTTTTGAAGAACCTGCATATACTTGATGACGTGCGTTTTGAGCCTGAACTGAAAAGTTCGGCACTCTATGTTCCCGACAGGGAGAAGTTGTTCGGTATAATCAGTGGATTGTATAAAGAACCTGAGATTAGTGTTGATGAGAGATCTGAGAAAACGGAAAATGAAAGTGAGGAGAAGACAACTGCAGAAAATACACCATCAACGGCATTGACAGGTAATGTCGGTTCTGTTACTGATTATTTCGGATTCGACGAGGTAACAGAAACGATGGGGGGAGGTACTGTTGAATTCAGTATGCAGGAGAAAGATGAAAAGGGTGATGCCATAGATGCAGTGCCTGACGATATGTTATTTGAATACGAAAAACAAGGTGCTACAGGATATTATCTGGATACAGCGGAATATTTCCCCGAAACCGGTAAAAGTAAGTCTTTTTCAGAGTGGCTTGACTTGGTTGGCAAAAATGCTATAACGTCGGGAGAATCAAAGAGTAAATACGAAAACAAAAAGAATAAAACCCTTGATATAATTGACAGTTTCCTGAGTAACCAGGAGGCAATAAAGAAGATTGTACCTGAGAAAAACAGGGAAGCTAAACCCCTGCCGAAGCAGGTGGTGGAGAAAGATGCCCTGGAGAGTGATGATCTTATGACAGAGACATTAGCGGGAATTTACATAAAACAGGGGCATTATTCACGGGCAATCGGAATATTTAAAAAATTGAGTTTGAAATATCCCGAAAAAAGTGTTTACTTTGCGCAGCAAATTGAAAAGCTTGAGAAATTAATTAGTAATCAATAAAATTTATAGATATGTATCAGTTTATTTCGGTGTTGGTTAGCCTGGTGAGTATATTGTTGATCCTTATTGTTTTGGTTCAGGAATCAAAAGGCGGAGGTCTGGCTGCTAACTTTTCATCATCTAATCAGGTAATGGGTGTTCGTAAAACAACCGATTTTCTTGAAAAAGCAACCTGGACTCTTGCAGGTACTCTGCTTGTTCTCTCTTTTGTAGCAGTTATGGTATTGCCAAAGAATACAGCAACCGGTTCAGCTATTGATGAAGAGATTAATAATATTGCAGTTCCCGCACAGCAGGCTCCTGTATTCCCTTCAACTCCTGCTACTCAGGAATCAGGTGACAAAAACACAACTCAGGATAAGCCGCAGCAGTAGTACAATACTGTATTAAAATATTAAAGCGTGTCAGTATGTCAGTCATATTGGCACGCTTTTTTTTTGGCATACTTTATGATATAGTAGAGGCGGAATTATTCGGAAGCTTTTTGTCTTAAGGATGAGAGTTTCATTCGGAGGTATGTCCTTCGATATTATGAGAAAAAGATTGTTTAATAATAAAATCATTAAAACGCTGTTGAAATGGCAAAGGAAATAAAATTTGATGTTGAAGCTCGTGAACTTTTGAAGAAAGGTGTTGACGAGTTGGCAAATGCCGTAAAGGTAACTTTAGGTCCGAAAGGAAGAAATGTAATTATTGATAAAAAATTTGGTGCACCGGCTATAACAAAAGATGGTGTGTCGGTAGCAAAGGAAATTGAGCTTAAAGATCCGTATGCTAACATGGGAGCCCAGATGGTTAAAGAAGTTGCTTCAAAAACCGGGGATGATGCCGGTGACGGAACAACTACAGCAACAGTGCTGGCTCAGTCAATTGTTAGTGTTGGTTTGAAAAACGTTACAGCAGGTGCCAACCCTATGGAACTTAAAAAGGGTATTGATAAGGCAGTTGCTGCTGTTGTTGAAAACATCAAAGAGCAGTCAAAAGAGATTGGCGATCACAGTGAGAAAATAGAGCAGGTAGCTTCTATTTCTGCCAACAATGATAAAGAGATTGGTAAGCTTATAGCTGAAGCAATGGCTAAAGTTGGCAAAGAAGGTGTTATTACCGTTGAGGAAGCTAAAGGTATCGAAACCTCAGTTGAGGTTGTAGAGGGTATGCAGTTCGATCGTGGTTACATTTCTCCGTATTTTGTAACTAATACTGAGAAGATGGAGGCCGAATTGGAGCATCCTTATATACTGATTCACGATAAAAAAATATCAACAATGAAAGATCTGCTTCCTGTTCTTGAAGCTACAGCTCAGACAGGTAAGCCTCTGTTGATCATTGCTGAAGATGTTGACGGAGAAGCTCTTGCAACTCTTGTTGTAAACCGCCTGAGAGGTTCACTTAAGGTTGCAGCTGTTAAAGCTCCCGGATTTGGTGATCGTCGTAAAGAGATACTTCAGGATATTGCGGTACTTACTAATGGTACTGTAATTTCTGAAGAAACAGGTCTTAAGCTTGAAAATGCAACTCTCGAAATGCTGGGAGAAGCTGAAAAAGTAACTATTGACAAAGAGAATACAACCATTGTAAACGGTGCCGGTTCCAAAGAGGCAATAGAAGAGCGTACTAAACAAATTAAAGCTCAGATACAGAACACAACTTCTGACTATGACAGAGAGAAACTTCAGGAGCGTCTTGCCAGATTGGCAGGTGGTGTTGCAGTTCTTTACATCGGAGCTGCTTCTGAAATGGAAATGAAGGAGAAAAAAGACAGAGTGGATGATGCTCTAAGTGCAACCCGTGCTGCCGTAGAGGAAGGAATTGTTCCGGGTGGTGGTGTTGCTTTTATTCGTGCCATTAAAGCTCTGGAAAATGTTAAAGCAGATACTGATGATGAAGAAACCGGAATTGAAATAGTAAAGCGCGCTCTTGAAGAGCCTTTACGTCAGATTGTGTTCAATGCCGGTAAAGAGGGCGCTGTTGTTGTACAGAAAGTTGCTGAAGGTGAAGGAGATTTCGGTTACAACGCTCGTGTGGATAAATATGAAAACCTGTTTGAGAGCGGAGTCATCGATCCTGCTAAAGTAACACGTATTGCCCTTGAGAATGCAGCTTCTGTTGCCGGTATGTTCCTGACTACCGAATGTGTGTTAGTGGACGAACCGGAAGAAGTAAAACCTGACCCGATGGCTGGTGCCGGAATGGGTGCAGGTATGCCGGGCATGATGTAATTCTGAATACTGACATTTGCAAATATCTTAAAAACCGCCTGAAATTTTTTCAGGCGGTTTTTTGTTGTAATTTTGTCAGATTAATAACAGGCTCTTTATTTTTATGTTCTGCAACCATTTTAGATAATAATTACAAAATAGTATTCATGAACTATTTCCTCAGATATCTGGTTTTTACTTTTTTGTCGCTTTACTTCCTTATCTCAGGATGCTCAACAAGGGTGAAAGTACCCGAAGAGTTATTGCCTGAAGATTCACTGGCCTCGGTTCTTGCCGATCTGTATTATGCCGATGCCACATTGAATCAGACACGTGAACTTATAGGTGGAAATGATAATGATTTGCCTAAATATTATAAATATGTTTTGGCTAGGCATGGTATTACCAAAAAAGAATTCGACACAATATTTTCATGGTATACCGAACATCCCGAGATTTTATCTGAAGTGTACGATAAAGTTATATCAATTCTGAGCGAGAGAGAAACTGAACTTAGAAATGATACTGCCGCCCAGAAAGAGATGCCGGTAACATCAGGTAAAAAGTTTCCCAGAATGAAAGATATCTGGAAAGGAAAACGAACATTTACTCTTAAAAGTACCGATACTGTTGATCTATGCGTTCCGTTTCATATAGAACTGGATTCTGTTGATTCGGGAATTTTCCGTTTGATTGCTACTTATCGTTTCGATAAAGGTACATTGCTGAATAAGGCATATATGAAACTTTGGGCCATTTACGCTGACAGTTCTATGGACTCAGCTTCGTATTCTATCGATAAGTCATTTACCGAACGTATAACAACATTGTCGCTGGATGCCGACAGGAATAAAAAAGTTATCGGATTAGACGGTTTGTTGCTTGACCACGATACTTCGGTTGTGGTAATAGGTACGATCAAGAATATTAAGCTGTTGTATATTCCAAGACCGCCGGCTTCCGTACATTAATGTAATGAGAAAAATTTCTGCAAATTACTGTCTTTTGCCTGACGGTACTGTCGGGAGAATGCCTGTTATAACATTTAATGATGAGGGAATCATTGAGAGAATAAAAATACGGGGTACGGACTTCAGAGAGGAGCCCGGACTGGAGTATTACAACGGATTGCTTATTCCGGGACTGATACAGGATATGAGAGGTTTCGATGCCATATTGAAGGATGAGGAGCTTAAGCTATTGCTTGATACTATGTATGTAAAAGGATCAGTCAGATATGTTTGCGACAATTTCTTTAAAGAAAAAACATCCCTTTTCAGCGGAAAAGTTGTGTTTGATACAAGTATTGTGAAAAATTATGAAATCACTCTTAAGCCGGTTTGGGAAAATATTATTGCCGGCATGGATGAACCGGAGTTCAGCTTTTTGGAGGCAATTGGCAGCTATCTGGATGTTATGGGGAAAATATTGCCGGAAAATGCAAGATGGGGGAAGATAGAAGAAGGAACAGCTCCTGGCCTTATCCTTGTTAAAGGCCTGGATTTATCAGGCATGAAACTAAAAAATAATACATCATTGAAAATTTTAATAAAATGACAAAACACCTGGAATTGATATTAAAGGCAGCTTTGGATGCCGGTACCGAGATACTTAAAGTATATACCCGTGAGGATTTTAATGTTACTCAGAAGTCCGATGCTTCACCACTGACAGATGCAGATCTGAACAGTCATAAAGTCATAATGGAAGCATTGAATGAAACAGGAATTCCCGTTTTGAGTGAAGAAGGTGCAGATATTCCTTTTGAAGAACGTAAAAACTGGAGGCGTTTGTGGATAGTCGATCCTCTTGACGGAACCAAGGAGTTTGTAAAAAGAGGTGGCGATTTTACAGTAAACATAGCCCTGGTTGAGGATAACTATACCGTGATGGGGGTTGTTTTTGCTCCGTGGCTTGGTCACTTGTACTGGGGCAGTCCGGAGGGAAGCTTTTTCTTTGATACCGGAAGGAATCCCGTAGGCATGGATGTGGCAAAGATACTGACAGATGGAGATAAGCTGCCATATAAACTGCCGGATAAATTTACAGTTGTTGCTAGTAAAAGCCACTTTTCAGAAGAGACAAAACAGTTTATCGATAAAGTAAAATCTAAAGTGGGAGAGGTAGAATTCTCGTCAATAGGAAGTTCTCTGAAAATGTGTCTAGTGGCATCAGGTAAAGCACATCTTTATCCGCGGCTTGGACCAACGATGGAGTGGGATACTGCGGCAGGTCAGGCAGTAGTGGAGAATGCAGGCGGAAAGCTAATTGATCTGGAGACCGGTGAACGTATGAGATATAACAGAGAGAAACTACTAAATAATTATTTCCTTGTGTCAGCCGGAGGTGTTGATACAGCAGGTTTTATTTAATTTGTGCTGACGACTTTTGGGATATCCTCGTGCCGGATTGAATTATACCGTTAGACTATTCTCTGAATCGGTATATGTCAAAATTATTTTGTTGTTACAATTTATCGTTATAGTAATTAATGTTTGCAATAAATAACATGAAGATCATATTGCAGATTTCAAAATGCCAGTTGTTTAGCGGGGATGTTTTCATAATGAATTTATAGGGCGTTAAATAATATTAAATTGTAAGTGTTAATGTGGAATAATTTCCATTAAGCACTTATAATTTTTATCTTTGGAGTCATAAATAATTAACCAAAAAAATGTAAGAAAATGCCGAAGATTAATGATTTTAATTTCAGTGGCAAGAAGGCCATAATCAGAGTTGATTTTAATGTGCCTTTGAACGAAAAGTTCGAAGTTACCGATGATACAAGAATAAAGGCAGCTTTGCCTACCATTAAAAAGGTTATTGAAGACGGTGGCGCTGCCATAGTGATGTCTCATTTGGGGCGTCCGAAGGGAAAGGTAAACCCAGATTTCTCTCTAAAACACATAGTAGGACATTTCTCAAAACTTCTGGGTAAAGAGGTGAAGTTTGCTTCTGATTGTGTAGGTCCTGAAGCTGAGGAGAAGGCTGCAGCTCTTAAGCCAGGAGAAGTGCTTCTGCTTGAGAACCTTCGTTTTCATCCTGAGGAAGAAGGAAAGCCTGCCATTCCCGAAGGAGCTTCAGAAGAGGAGATAAAAGCGCTTAAGGCCGAAATGAAAGAGAAGCAAAAAGTTTTTGCTCAGAATCTGGCTAAGCTTGCCGATGTGTATGTAAATGATGCTTTTGGTACTGCTCACAGAGCTCATGCGTCAACTGCATTAATTGCTGAGTATTTTGATGCCGATAGTAAAATGTTTGGTTTCCTGATCGACAGTGAAGTGTCAAGTCTTGATAAGGTGCTTAAATCTCCCGATCGTCCGTTTACTGCTATTATGGGAGGTGCTAAAGTGTCTTCTAAAATTACTATTATCGAGAACCTTCTTGACAAAGTGGATAACCTTATCCTCGGTGGAGGAATGATTTATACATTCATTAAGTCACGCGGAGGAAAAATCGGTAATTCTCTTTGCGAAGATGAGTATCTTGATCTCGCAAGAAGCATAGAAAAGAAGGCTAAGGAAAAAGGTGTGAATATTTATCTTGCTACTGATGTTCTTGCTGCCGATGCTTTCAGCGAAGATGCGAATACCAGGATAATGCCTGCCGATCAGATTGAGGACGGATGGATGGGACTGGATGTTGGTCCGGATACCATAAAGGCATTGAAAGAGGTTATCGAAAATTCTTCAACTATTCTATGGAACGGTCCGCTTGGTGTGTTCGAGATGGATAAGTTCGCCACAGGAACCAAAGAGATTGGCAAAGCTATCGTGAAAGCTACCGAAAAAGGTGCGTTCTCGCTTGTGGGCGGAGGTGACTCTGTAGCTGCAGTAAATAAATTCGGATTGGCTGACGGTGTGTCATATATATCAACTGCAGGTGGTGCATTGCTTGAGTATCTTGAAGGAAAAGAACTTCCGGGAATCAAAGCAATTCGCGGTTAAGAATAACATAATTTCTGATAAAGGCCTGTTGAATTTTCAACGGGCTTTTTTATTACCTGTTATCAAATGTTATCTTTGCTGAAAAACCTTGATATGGTACTTATTTATAATGCCGGAATTTTTTTTATCGATCTTTTTATTTCCATCGGGGCACTGTTCAGCAGTAAACTTAAATTACTTAAGGAGGGGCGAAAGGCAACCCGGATAATGCTGGAAGATATAGAGGGCCCAGTGATATGGATTCATGCAGCTTCACTTGGGGAGTTTGAACAGGGGCGCCCTGTTATTGAGGCAATAAAAAAACATCTGCCCGAAAAAAAGATATTGCTTACTTTCTTCTCTCCTTCTGGATATGAGGTGAGAAAAGATTATGAATTTGCCGACTATGTCGTCTATCTTCCTGCCGATACCCGGCAGAATGCAATAAGGTTTATAAATGCTGTAAAGCCGGAAATGGCATTTTTCGTGAAGTATGAGTTCTGGTATCATTTTATAACACAGCTCAGCAAAAAAGATATTCCTGTTTACGGTATTTCTGTATTGTTCAGGAAAGATCAGCCATTTTTTAAGTGGTACGGGGGATTGTTCCGTAAGATGCTTAAGGCATTTACACATCTGTATGTTCAGGATGAAAGTTCAGCAAAGTTGCTTGATGGAATCGGCATTTCAAATTATACTGTTGCCGGAGATACCCGTTTCGACAGGGTAAGAGAAATAGCAGAATCGGCAAGCGATATTGATATTGCTGAAAAGTTTGCAGGCGGCAGCAGAACTATTGTAGCCGGCAGTACCTGGCCGCCTGATGAAAAGATATTGCTTAAATACATTAACGAAACAGAAGAAGTTAAGCTGATAATTGCACCCCACGAAATTGACGAATCGCATATAAAACAGATTGAGACAGCATTGAAAGTGCCGTATTTCAGGATAACATCACCTCCCGATGATGTGGAAAGCCGCCGTGTGATGATAGTTGATACGATAGGTATGCTGGCTGCAATTTACAGGTACGGGCAGATTGCTTACGTTGGTGGTGGTTTTACCTCGGGAATACACAATACGCTTGAGCCGGCAACTTATGGTATGCCGGTGATATTTGGACCCGATTATAAAAAATACAAGGAGGCCTGCGACCTGGTTGAACTTGGCGGAGGTTTTGAAGTTAAAGATTACCGTGAGTTCAGGCAATTGGTTTCGAAGATGTGGAGTGATGATGAGTTTCTGGAAAAGAGTAGCAAAGCGTCGGGTGAGTATGTGGCCGGTATGTGTGGTGCTACTGCAAAAATAATGAAGGATATTTTTTCTGTTGAAATATAGACAGTATGGCAAAATACAAATATTATGTTGTATGGAAAGGTCGCAAGACAGGAATATTTGATTCCTGGGCTGAGTGCAGCAATGCCATTAGCGGTTACGAAGGGGCAAGATACAAGGGCTTTGTGAATAAAGCGGAAGCTGAGTATGCGCTTGCACATCCTTCGTCGGTAAGGGGCTCAGGTAAAAAAACTACGGCAGGGAACGGTGGTAGTATTGTATGGGAAAGTTTATCGGTTGATGCTGCCTGTAGTGGTAATCCGGGCCCAATGGAATACAGGGGTGTTCATACAAAAACCAAACAGGTTATTTTTCATAAGAAACATCGCCT
>JAADEM010000048.1 GCA_013153405.1 Chlorobiota bacterium | reverse complement strand
AGTGTGAAAATATTTATTTGAAACTTTTTTACTCCCCCCCATTAATATAAAACTTACAATCAATATTTAAATGTTAAATGAAAAAAGTATTCTTTGTTTGCTACCTTAAAAATCTGAAAGTTTTTTTGTACAGCTCCTTTTAAAGACTCTTGACATACTACGTTGTCCCCCCTCCCAAAAGAATATTGCATGAATGTCTTATGTTGTTTCGCCGCTTTTTGTTTCAATTATAATTTCTTCATTGCGCGACAGAACAACCTCTTTGTCTTTCAGGTCAATGTTAGCGGTATTTGAAACCATATATGCTTTTCCTGTATCTTCACACGACTGCAAAAACAAGCCGGTCAACAAGATCACAGAAAAGAATACACTTTTTATCATATACATTAAAATTAGTCTGTTTCGTTTTCACCTTTTACATAACCGAAATTGGCAAGTATCCCGCCATCAACATAGAGCATATGGCCGTTCACAAAATCACTTGCTTTGCTAGCCAGGAAAAGTGCAGCATTACCAACATCCTCCGGCTCACCCCATCTGCCCGCAGGCGTACGTGTCATTACAAGATCGTTGAAAGGATGGCCTCCTTCACGAATGGGCGCAGTCTGCTCTGTTGCAATATAGCCCGGTGCAAGCCCGTTTATCTGGATATTGTATTTTGCCCATTCACAGGTCATATTCTGCGTCAGCAACTTCAGTCCGCCTTTTGCCGAGGCATAAGCAGATACGGAATAGCGCCCGTATTCACTCATCATCGAACAGAGGTTTATGATCTTACCCGAACGCTTCTCTATCATTTTAGGCACTACCCTTTTGGAAACTATAAAAGGTCCGACAAGATCAACATCTATAACCTTTTTGAAATCTTCAACAGCCATATCAAGAATGGGTACACGCTTGATTATGCCGGCATTATTCACAAGAATATCGATAGCTCCAACTTCCTTCTCTATTTTTGTAATACCTTCGTCTACCTGCTTTTCATCGGTAACATCAAAAACCAGAGTGTAAACATCTATTCCTTCCTTTTTATACTCATCAATACAGGCATCAAGACGCTCACGTGAAGTTCCGTTTATGCATATTTTTGCTCCTGCTTTCCCGAGCACCTTGGCTATTGCCATTCCAATTCCGTGCGATCCGCCAGTAACAAGAGCGACCTTATCCGAAAGATTAAACAGCTCATTTATCATTACCATTTGTTTTACGTGTCAATAATTTTATTTAAGTTCATTCGGCTGAATGATGTCCATATCAGTGTAATCGAGGTTCTCTCCGGCCATACCCCAGATAAAAATATAATTTGACGTTCCGGCCGCACTGTGAATACTCCACGACGGAGAAAGTACTGCCTGCTCGTTTTTCATCCATATATGCCGGGTTTCATCGGGTTGTCCCATAAAGTGGCATATCGCCTGACCTTCGGGAACCTCAAAATAAAAATAGGCCTCCATACGGCGGTTATGTGTATGAGCAGGCATTGTATTCCATACACTGCCTGGCTTAAGTTCAGTCATTCCCATTTGCAGCTGGCAGGTTGGCACAACCTCTTTTACCAACAACTGGTTTATCTGTCTTTCATTTGATGATTCCAGACTTCCAAGGTGCAAAACATTAGCATCAGAAAGAGAGACCTTGCGCGAAGGAAATGATTTATGAGCAGGTGCTGAATTAAGATACAGTTTAGCCGGTTTTTCCGTATCATCCGATTCAAAAACTACATCTTTCACGCCCTGTCCGAGAAACAGTGCCTCTTTGTACTCCAGCTCATACACCATTCCGTCGGCTGTAACTTTTGCTTTACCGCCAACATTGATCAATCCTATTTCGCGCCGCTGCAGAAAAAACTCGGCTTTTATTTCATCATAAGTTTCCAGTTTTAATTTCTTTTTCACAGGCATAATTCCTCCAACGATTATCCTGTCGTACATTGAGTAAACCATATTTATCTCATCCTGTGAAAATATCTTTTCAACCAGGAACTCTTTCCTCAGGCGTTTTGTGTCATAACTTTTTACATCCTCGGGATGAACAGCATATCTTATTTCCATTTTCATAATATTTTAATGTAACTTTATATTCTTTGATATTCACCCGGTGACTTTAAGTCACCGGGTGAATACTTTACTTTGCTAGTTTATAAACTTCTGAGCCGGCCAACAGAAACCCTCCGACTCCGTATACTTCAGTCATTTCTTTTGTAACGTCCTTAGGATTTTCACCAATGGGCTGAACCCAGCCAAACTTACCGTCAGGCCACACGGCATTAACCATAGCTTTCCATCCTTTTTTCACAGCAGGCAGATATGTCTCCTTATCGAGATAACCGTTGTTTATCCCCCAGGCCAGACCAAACACAAAGAAAGCAGTACTGCTCATTTCAGGATTTGGATAACTCTCGGGATCAAGCATACTGGCGTGCCAGTAACCTTTCTCGTCCTGAAGTTCAACCAGTTTCTTTGCCATCTGCTTATATATTTCCACATAGTACTCTTTATTTTTATAGTTTTCTGGAAGTTCCCTGATAATTACGGGCAATCCTGCAAAAACCCAGCCGTTGCCACGCCCCCAGAACATTGGCTTTCCATTGGCCTCCTTTTTGTCGAAATACCTTGAATCCCTGAAATATAAGCTGTCCTTTTTGCTGTACAGATAATCGGTTGTCGCTTTATACTCTTTATCCATAAATTTCAAGTACTCTTTTTTACCCGTTACATTTGCCATTTTAGCCCAAACAGTCGGCCCCATAAACAGGGCATCGCACCACGACCATCTCTCTATAGGGAGATGCTCCTTGCTCCAATCAAATTCGAGATCTACTTTTGAAGGATTTTTCAGTATGTGATCGAAATACTCCTCCATTGGCTTTATCATCCTCTTATCACCGTAGTGGCGATAAAGCTCCACATACATCTGGCCTACGCAATAATCATCGGCGTGGTACTTCATCCTTGGATTCTGGCGTACCATATGATTCCAGGAGTTCTTTCGGCCTTTATCTTTCAGCCATTTAAAATACTTGTCACTGTCAGCCATCTTTGCCCACTCAACCATTCCTGCATACAAAGCACCGTTTGTCCAGTCGGCGGCATTATGCTTTAGCGGATGAGCAAGCTGCCAGTCGGCAACTTTCTTCATTGCTTCCTTAACTGCTTGTTTTGTAAACTCTGCCGATGGAACCGGTTTCAGGATATTCATTTTTATCGATGAATTAAACTTAGTATAGTGTTCGTACATCTTATTTTCCATCCAAAACAGATTTGGAAATTGATCTGTATGTCCGACAGGAACATAAGGTCTTACATTGTCACGTTCGGAGTGTTGTGTTACCGGTTCTGAACTCCAATGGGTACCACTGTCCGCAGTCGCGTATTTGAATATTTCATACACATCATTAACCGGTTTTGAAATGTAAACAACATTTGTGTTTCCGTGGTCAAGAACTATACCTCCGCTGTAATGAGGTTCCGGATTACGCTCTTCTTTTTTACGCTCTTTTCTCGGAAAATCCTGACCTCCGTTCGAAATAAATGAATGCTCCCACTCTTTGCCATTCCACCTGGCATAATAGTACTTATGAACGCTCTCCTCTTTTAATTTTGTATACGTTATCACAGGATAACCGTTTTCATCAAGAGCAATGTCCCATATCCAGCTTCTGATTTTTTCTACAGTTCCGTCGTATGCCTTATCTATTTTATTCTGATCTACCGGTAACTCATCAACAGAACCCACTTCTGTTCCATCCACTTGATAAAAGTGCCCGTTTTCGTAATAAAACACAAAAATTGAGTTCATCGGCTCTTCCCTCGGATGACCATCGGTCGTTGCAAACCAGATACGGCTTTTACCGTCGCTTACTACTTTTGTATAAGGCCGGTTAAACTTACCTGCACCGGGCTTTCCGACATAAACCTGAGGTTCTGACCAGGTTTTGCACAGGTCGTCTGAAGTAACAAAGGACGGTTTCCAGTCATAACCGCCCCTGAAGAACACATAGATACGGTTATTCTCATTTTTCAGCATAACAGGATTTGAGTAACAAAGCATTCTTCCCATCTCCAGTCTGGTTATTTCCGTCCACTGGCTTATATCTTCCGGTTTAACTGTTTTTGTAACGAACAGAGTGCCATTATGCTTTGTAAAAAACACCATCAGTTTTCCATCGGGTAAAACCAGTATTGAAGGAACATCGTGGTCGTCCCTCTGAAATTCCGGAAAAACAACGTGATGAATCATTTTGCCCGTATTCATATCATACTGTGTGATTGTAATATCACCTTTCGACGATACACTCCCTGCATATATCTTTCCGTTATACAAAACCGCTCTCGGATCCGAGAACCAGCACCAGGCACCATCATCCACAAGCTCCCGGTAACAGGACGACGGGTAGGACTTATTCTGTGCGGTCACCACATTTATATACGAGGCCGTCAGAGCCAAGAGAATTACAAATAAAGTTGTTCTCATTGTATCGGTTTAATAGTATCAGTATGTTATTAATGTTTTATTTATCCACGACGATTCTCTTATTAGCAGCCGTACAGGAATTATTACCTGCTCATCCGGCTGTTCTCCATTCAGTATCTTAATTATTGTTTTTGCTATTCTGTTTCCCATCTCCTGTGGATTCTGTTCAACCGATGTCATTGAAGGATGCATGATCTCGGTAAATTGTTCATTGGCATATCCAACTACTCCGAAATCATCCGGTATTTTCACTCCCATCTCTTTCAATGTATCAACTGCACCAAGTGCGGAAAAATCACCGGAACTGAAAAGGGCATCTGCTTTTAATTCGGCAACTGCTTTATTTATATTTCTTCTGCCGGTATCTCTTGTAATTGAATATTCAAAAACCAACGATTCGTCAAATTCCAGACCTGCATCTTTTAAAGCTGTTTTATATCCTTCAAACCGCTCTTTATAAACATTCAGATTTAATGCTCCCGTGAAATGAACTATCTTTCTGTAACCACTTTTAATCAGATGACTGACTGATAAATATGCCCCCTGAAAGTTGTCATTTACTATTTTTGTTCCTTCAATTTCTTTGCACACCCGGTCGAATTGAACAAGAGGTATTCCCTTTGAAGTTATTTCCTGCAAGTGTCCGTACTCTTTAGTCTGTACCGAAAGTGACATAATTATTGCCCCTACCCTGTTCCTTAACAAGGTACGGATCGCTCGTCGTTCATTTTCTGTTTTTTCGTGAGTTTGTATTATCACAAGATTGAAGCCTGCAGGATTAAGTATCTCCTCCACACTGCTGATAACATTACTGAAAAATGATCTGTTTATTCCGGGCACTATCATTCCTATGGTATCACTTTTCCCCTTTCTCAACGTGGAAGCTATCAGGTTTGGTTCATAGCCAAGCTCCTCCGCCTTATCCCTGATAAGCTTTTTTGTAGATTCACTAATACGTGGATTATCTGCTAAAGCACGCGAAACAGTTGACGGTGTAACATCTAGACTGTCTGCAATATCTTTAATTGTTATTCTTCTTTTGTCCATACTAACATCTAACAACTCCACAAAAATACAAACGTTTGCACAGAAAACAACAATTAGTTTGAATATTTTTTAATCAAAAAAAATAGTATTTTTTTTGATTAGCATAACATGTTATATATCTATTCTTTATATAATTTAATGCCATTAAAAACCATAATAAAATTTGAACATTAATTAAAAATTTCCTACTTTCGTGTCCGTTCACGGAAAACATGTATAACAATGAGCAAATCATTTATCAACGACGATTTTATTCTTAACAATAAAACTGCAATTAAGCTTTTTCATGAATATTCAAAAGAGCTGCCTGTAATTGATTTTCACTGCCATTTAAGCGCCGAAGCCATAGCGACAGACCATCAATTTGATAATCTGGGTGAAATATGGCTGGGCGGCGACCATTACAAATGGCGTGCAATGAGAATCCACGGTATTGATGAAAGGTATTGCAGTGGAAATGCTCCGGACAGGGAGAAATTCTTAAAATGGGCCGAAACAGTACCATACACCGCCGGCAATCCGCTTTACCACTGGACACACCTTGAGCTTTCAAGATATTTCGGCATAAATGAACTACTCTCCCCTGCAACTGCCGAGAAGATATTCGAAAGTGCATCTGAAATGTTACGATCACCTGAATTTTCAACCGTAAACCTCCTTAAAAGAATGAAGGTTGAAATGGTTGGCACTACCGACGACCCGGTTGATTCACTGGAACATCACAAAACAATCAAAGAAAAACTTGACATCAAAGTGCTGCCAACATTCAGGGCTGATATGGTATTAAAAACAGATGATGCAAAAACATTTAATGCATACATTAACAAGCTTGGCAGTGTATCGGACATTGAAATAAACTCGTTTGATTCTTTGACTGAAGCTCTGGGCAAAAGACATTCATATTTTCACGATGCAGGATGCCGCCTTTCCGATTCAGGTCCTGAACGCTTTTTCTATGCAGACTATACCGCAAATGAGGTAAATGAAATATTTCTTAAGCTTTTGTCGGGGAAAACGATAAGTAAGGAAGAAACTGAAAAATATAAAACGGCCGTTATGGCGGAGCTAAGCCGAATGAATCATAAGCGCGGCTGGGTACAGCAGTTTCACGTCGGAGCATTGCGCAACAACAACACACGCAAATTCCGTGAAATGGGACCTGATACCGGCTGGGATTCCATTGGCAATTCCATAGACAGTACCAGGATGTCAAAGTTTCTTGACCTGCTTGACAACACCGATCAGCTTGCTAAAACTATTCTTTACAATCTGAATCCGGCTGATAATGAAATGTTCCTTACGATGTGCGGTAATTTTAATGACGGCACCACTCCGGCTAAGGTAACCTACGGTGCCGCCTGGTGGTTTCTGGATCAGATATCAGGAATGGAGAAACATCTTAAGGACTTCTCAGCCCTTGGACTTCTAAGCCATTTTGTTGGTATGGTAACCGATTCGCGCAGTTTCCTGTCGTATCCACGCCACGAATACTTTCGCCGCATTGTTTGTAACCATATCGGAACAGAGGTTGAAAAAGGACTCATTCCCAATGACGAAAACCTGCTTAAGATGATAGTTGAAAACATATCATACTTTAATGCCAAAAACTATTTTGATTTTTAATTAGTAGCCAATTAGCCCGATAACAATTCAACACTAGAACCATAGAAAAAAATGTCAAAAAAGGTAGTAACATTCGGAGAAATCATGTTGCGGCTTGCAACTCCGGGACACCTACGGTTTTCCCAGGCAAACTCATTCAATGCCGTATATGGCGGTGGTGAGGCCAATGTGGCCGTATCGCTTGCCAATTACGGAATTAAAAGCACTTTCGTAACACGCCTGCCAGATAACGATATAGGTGCGGCCTGTGAAATGGAGTTAAAAAAACATGGAATAGACACCTCTGAAATAATCAAAGGAGGAGAACGTCTCGGCATATATTTTCTTGAAACAGGTGCTGTTGCAAGAGCAAGCAAAGTGATTTACGACAGGGCTTATTCATCGTTTTCAACTATTGAGAAAGGGATGATCGACTGGGAAAAGGTACTTGAAGGAGCCGACGCATTTCACTGGACAGGTATCACGCCTGCTGTGTCGCAAGGTGCTTCGGAGGTTTGCCTTGAAGCCATACAAACTGCCAACAAAAAAGGTATTATGGTTACCTGCGACCTTAACTACCGCAAAAACTTGTGGAAGTACGGCAAAACAGCCCGTGAAGTTATGCCGGAACTTGTTGCAGGATGCGATATCGTGCTCGGCAACGAAGAAGATGCCGAAATGGTTCTGGGAATTAAACCTGAAGGTGTGGATATTACCGGCGGAAATGTTGAGGCAGATGCCTACCTTTCCGTTTCTCAACAGATAATGAAACAGTTTCCAAGGGTAAAAAAAGTGATAACTACGCTTCGCGGTTCGATAAATGCAAATCATAACACCTGGTCGGGTGTGTTGTACGACGGTAAAAACCTTTACAAAGCCCCGACATACGAGATAACACACATAGTTGACCGTGTAGGAGGCGGCGACTCTTTTATGGGTGGTTTGCTGTACGGCATTCTTACATTCAACGATGACCAAAAAGCTTTGGATTTCGCAGTGGCGGCCTCCTGCCTGAAACATACTATTTATGGTGATTTTAACCTTGTTACTATTGAAGAGGTTGAAAAACTGATGGCAGGCGATGCATCGGGAAGGGTATCACGGTAACCCATAGTAGGGACGCACGGCCGTGCGTCCCTACTATGTATCCCTATTTTTAACAAAAAATATTAAACAATGGCAAAATATACAAGAATAGAAGTTTTTCAAAAGATGAAGGAAACGGGCGTTGTTCCGGTTTTCTTTCATCCTGATGTTGAAGTAAGCAAAAATGTACTGAAGGCCTGTTACGACGGCGGAATAAGAGTCTTTGAGTTTGTGAACCGCGGAGATTTCGCACACGAGGTTTTTAGTGACCTGAATAAATTTGCTCTGAAAGAGCTTCCGGGAATGATACTCGGGGCCGGTACCATCGTTGATGAGGCAACAACGGCATTGTATATTCAGCTCGGAGCAAACTTCATCGTATCTCCGTTGCTCAACGAAAATATGGCACGCATCTGCAATCGTCGTAAAATAATGTGGTCACCGGGATGCGGTACGCTTACCGAAATTGGTAAAGCAGAAGAACTGGGTGCAGAGCTCGTTAAAATCTTCCCGGCATCTGAAGTGGGCGGACCATCATTTGTAAAAGCTGTTAAAGCCCCATGCCCGTGGACCAATATCATGCCTACCGGCGGAGTGGATACCAGCAAGGAAAATCTTAAACAGTGGTTCGATGCGGGAGTTACATGTGTTGGTATGGGCTCCAAACTCTTTACCAAGGATATCCTTTTGAATAATGATTACGGATTGCTTACGCAAAAAGTGAAAGAACTAATGAAAACAGTGAGGGAGGTAAAAGGAGAAAGTTTAATGAATAAAATTGGCTAATTAATTCAACAGCTAAAAAACAAAAAATATAAAATGAAACATCTATGACAAATAATACAAACCTGCCCTATTTCAGGCGGGCACTCAAGAGTACACATGAATCCAGAATAAAATAATACTCAGTGCCCGCCTGACCAGTCGGGCTGGCCTCTGTGTCTTTGTGTTAGTCATCCCAAAAATTATAAACATATGAAAATAACAGAATTAAATCTTGAAGGAAAAGTAGCCGTCATAACAGGCGGAGGCGGAATTTTATGCTCAACAATGGCAAAAGGACTTGCCGAAAGAGGTGTAAAAACAGCAATCCTTGACCTGAATGAAGAAGCAGCAGAAAAGGTGGCAAAAGAGATCGAAAACACATTTAACATCAAATCAATCGGTGTACCTGCCAATGTTTTGTCAAAAGAGTCTCTGCTGGAAGCAAAAGAGATCATAAAAAAAGAGCTGGGCGAAATTGATATTCTGATAAACGGTGCCGGTGGAAATGCTGCCTCAGCCACAACACAGGCAGAAAAAATTACAGAAAAAGAACTGAACAATCTTGAATCCACATTTTTCGGGCTACAACTTGACGGCTTCGAAAAAGTCTTTGCACTGAATTTTCAGGGAACACTGATTCCTTCAATGATATTCGGCGAAGATATGGTGAAACGCGGAGAAGGAAACATTGTGAACATATCTTCAATGAATGCATTTACTCCTCTCACAAAAATACCTGCCTATTCGGCTGCTAAAGCCGCTGTAAACAATTTCACACAGTGGCTCGCCGTTCATTTTGCAAAAACAGGAGTCAGGGTAAATGCTATTGCTCCGGGATTTCTGCTTACCAACCAAAACCGTTTTCTGTTGATTGACGAAAAAACAGGTAAGGCAACACCACGAGGTGAAAAAATAATAAACAATACACCAATGGAAAGATATGGTGAACCTGAAGAGCTTGTAGGAACACTCCTGTATCTTGTCTCCGACTGGGCTAAATTCGTTACAGGAATTGCGATTCCTGTTGATGGTGGATTTTCGGCTTACAGCGGAGTATAATCATTTATTAAACTTCAACAAAAAACAATATGATCTATTATCAAACAGGATCAGAGACCGCCGAGCTTACCGCTGATGATCTGAGAAAAGGTCTGTTCGAAGCATTGGTTAAAATTGGGAATGTAAACAGAGTAATGGCATTACCTCCCGATTATACCCGTTTTCACTCCAAAGCCGGAGAGCTGACCTCTTTGGCATATGAGTACTACAAAGAGAAACTGACAGATGTTATGCCTGCTTTGGGCACTCACGTTCCTATGTCGGACGAAGAAATAGAACATATGTACAAAGGGGTGCCTAAAAATATTTTCCGTGTACACGACTGGAGAAATGATGTGGTTACAGTAGGGACAGTGCCGTCAGAGTTTGTTTCGGATGTTACTGAAGGTGCAGTAAAATACCCCTGGCCAGCCCAGCTTAACAAACTAATCTGGGAAGGCGGCCACGATCTGATACTGTCTGTAGGCCAGGTAGTGCCGCACGAAGTTATCGGTATGGCCAACTACAACAAAAACATCTTTGTGGGAACAGGCGGTGCCGAAGGCATCAACAAAAGTCATTTTGTAGGGGCAGCATACGGAATGGAACGTATAATGGGACGTGCCGATACTCCCGTTCGCGCACTGCTGAATTATGCATCGGATAACTTCACCTCTCACCTGCCCTTTGTTTATGTGCTTACGGTTATAGGCATGGGAGAAGACGGAAAACTGAAAACTCGGGGACTTTTTATCGGTGATGATGCAGAGGTGTTTTATAAAGCATCGGAGCTATCACTTAAGGTGAATTTTCGGATGCTCGACAAACCACTTGAAAAAGTGGTTGTATACCTTGATCCATCTGAGTTTAAAAGCACCTGGCTGGGTAATAAAAGTATCTATCGCACCCGTATGGCACTTGCCGACAATGCTGAACTGATCATCCTTGCACCGGGACTTAAAGAGTTTGGTGAAGACAAGGAGATAGACCGACTGATAAGAAAATACGGATACTGCGGAACTCCGGCAACATTGAAATACGTGGAAGAAAACGATGAGCTCAAAAACAACCTGGGTGCTGCAGCACATCTCATACACGGAAGTTCTGAAGGCAGATTTAAAATAACATACTGCCCCGGATATCTGACTAAAGAGGAGATAGAAAGTGTTTACTTTAACTATGCCCCACTTAATGAGATGATAAAGAAATACAATCCCGAAAAACTAAAAGACGGCTTTAACACCGTTGATGGTGAAGAGATTTTCTACATCTCAAATCCTGCCGTAGGGTTATGGGCGTATAAAGAGCGGTTTAAGGATTAGCGATTTGAGATTTACGAACGGCGATTTTTAATCTTCGCTAATCGCCAATCTAAAATCGCATATCTAAAATCAAAGGACGGTTTATCCTCACCCCCTTTGAACTGACAATCGTTAAGTTAATAATATACGTTCTTCCCCCTATTTAGGGGGACCGAGGGGTAAATGAAAATTTAATTCACCCGTAGAACCCAAAGGTTCTACAACAACAACTCCGGGCAACGCCCGGAGGGCATAACAACAAAATTACAAATGGTTTGGCACGCATTTTTGATTCAAAAATCGTGACATACAATAACAAGATATTTTTACAAGAATCATAACAAAAACATATCATGAGCAAAAAAGCAGATATCGGAGTAATAGGTTTGGCCGTGATGGGCGAAAACCTTGTTTTGAATATGGAAAGCAAAGGTTTTACCGTTGCGGTATACAACAGAACAACAGAAAAAGTTGATAATTTCATCAACGGACGAGCAAAAGGAAAAAACATTATTGGAACTCACTCGCTGGAAGAACTTGTTGATGTTCTAAAGAAACCGCGCAAGGTAATGCTGATGATCAAAGCAGGGCCTGCCGTGGATAAAACCATCGATGCACTTATCCCCCTGCTCGATGAAGGAGACATCATCATCGACGGCGGGAACACACACTTCCCCGATACTGACCGCAGGACAAAATACGTTGAAAGCAAAGGGTTGCTTTACATCGGAACAGGTGTCTCCGGCGGTGAAGAAGGCGCACTGCTAGGGCCATCGATAATGCCCGGCGGTTCACCAAAGGCATGGCCTGCCGTTAAGCCCATTTTCCAGAAGATTGCTGCTAAAGTTGAAGATGGAAGTGCCTGCTGCGAATGGGTTGGAGAAAACGGTGCCGGTCACTTTGTGAAGATGGTTCACAATGGTATTGAATACGGCGATATGCAGCTTATTTCAGAAGCATACTTCATTATGAAAAAACTTCTGGGAATGACGGCTGATGAGATGCACGAAGTATTCAAAGAGTGGAATGAAGGAGACCTCGACAGCTATCTGATTGAGATTACAAGAGACATTCTGGCATTCAAAGATGAAGACGGTGAGCCGCTTGTTGAAAAAATACTCGACACAGCCGGACAAAAAGGTACCGGCAAATGGACGGCCGTTGCTTCGCTCGATCACGGAATACCTCTCACTTTAATTGCCGAAGCCGTGTACGCACGCTTCTTGTCGGCATTGAAAGATGAAAGAGTCAGAGCTTCTAAAATTCTGTCAGGACCTGTACCGGAGTTTAAAGGCGACAAAAAAGAGTTCCTTAAAAATCTGAAAGATGCACTTTTTGCATCCAAGATTGTTTCCTATGCACAGGGATACGCTCTTATGCGTGCTGCGGCAAAAGAGTATGGCTGGGACCTTAACTACGGCGGCATAGCTCTTATGTGGCGCGGCGGTTGTATTATACGCTCCGTTTTTCTAGGTAAAATCAAAGAGGCATTCGATGAAAATCCTGAGCTTGAAAACCTGCTGCTGGCACCTTACTTCAAAGAGAAAGTTATGGAAGCACAACAGGGATGGCGTAAGGTTGTTGCCGAAGCCACTCTTAACGGAATTCCTGCACCGGCAATATCTACTGCTTTGAACTACTTTGACGGTTACCGTTGCGAACGTCTGCCTGCAAATATGTTACAGGCACAACGCGACTATTTTGGTGCTCATACTTATGAGCGCATTGACAAGCCGCGTGGTGAGTATTTCCATACAAACTGGACTGGCCGTGGCGGAGAAACTGCATCTACGACATACAATGCATAAATGATAAAAATTCACGCAACCGGCCTGTCATAACCGGACGGGTCATTGCGTGAATTTATATGTTTTACCAAACTGGCTCTAAACAAATTTTTAAAAGTACATTAATGAGAATCAAACTTCACATAGTATTGCTCACAACTGCCCTGGTAACGGCGCTTACGTTTAATTCCTGCCACAACACCGGCAAGCATCGTGTACTTAAACTGGCACACGGACTTGACCCTACACATCCTGTTCATAAAGCAATGGTTTACATGGCCGAAAGGGTAAAATTCCATTCGAAAGGAAAAATGGAGATACAGATCTACCCTTCCGGACAGTTGGGGTCGGAACAGCAATGTGTAGAGTTGCTTCAGATCGGCTCTCTTGCAATAACAAAGGTTTCAGCGGCAGTAATGGAAAGCTTCACTGAAAATTATCAGGTTCTGGGGCTGCCTTACATATTCCGGTCTAAGCAACACAGCTTTAACGTACTGGACGGTGACATAGGCAAAGAGCTGCTCGGATCAACCGAACAGTTCAATATACGCGGACTCTGTTTTTACGATGCCGGAGCAAGAAGTTTTTACACCATCAACAAACCCATTTACACACCTGATGACCTGAAAGGACTGAAAATACGGGTAATGAAAAGCCAGACGGCAATGGAACTGGTTAAGGCAATGGGCGGCTCCCCTACTCCCATTTCGTGGGGTGAGCTTTATACTGCCCTGCAAAGTGGTGTTGTGGACGGTGCAGAAAACAACCCTCCAAGCTTTTACACGTCGCACCATTACGAGGTTTGCAAGTATTACTCTCTGAACGAGCATACAATGGTTCCGGATGTTCTGATCATCAGCACTGTGGTCTGGAACAAGCTTACCGGACAGGAAAAAGAGTGGCTTCAGAAAGCAGCCGACGAATCTGTAATTGAAGAGCGTAAATTGTGGGCTGAATCGGAAAAAGAATCGCTTGAGAAGGTGAAAGAGGCCGGAGTAACCATAATCCACCCCGATAAAAAACCTTTTGCCGAAAAAGTACAACCGATGCTGAACTCATACCGGGACAAGCCCAATTTGTGGAGACTGATAACAGCAATAAAGGAGGTTAAGGATTGAGGTAAGGGTTCTATGGATCTATTGTTCTATTGTTCTATTGTTCTATTGTTCTAGGGTTAATGAAGTACAAGTACAAAAAAAGAACTAAATAAAAACAGCCAAAAGCTAACGGCTAAAAGCTATAAAAAACAACATATGAAACTAAAAGCTAAAATAGACAAGATACTGGAGTATGTTCTCATTGTTTTTATGAGCATACTGGTAATTGACGTTTTGTGGCAGGTACTGAGCCGCTACGTATTGTCGTCACCCAGCTCTTTTACCGATGAGCTTGCCGGTTTTCTGCTTATATGGGTTGGACTTCTCGGAGCCGCTTATGCTGCGGGTAAGCAGGGCCATCTTGCCATCGACCTTGTTGTACAACGCTCACGGCCTGAGGTGCAGAAAAGGTTGAATATTGCTATCAATATTGTTATTGCACTTTTTGCCCTTCTGGTTATGATCACCGGAGGAAGCTGGCTTGTGGCAACACGCTTTATGTTCAATGTAAACTCTGCAGCTCTTCATCTTCCATTGGGCTATGTTTACATTGTGCTGCCTTTGAGCGGTCTGCTTATTTTATACTATTCGATACTGTTCATAATTAAACCTGAAGGAGGGCAGCGATAATGGAATATCTAGGAATTTTAGTCTTGGTTTTCAGTTTTCTGTTTTTACTGATAATGGGTGTACCCATAGCATTCAGCATCGGCATATCCGGAATTCTTACAATGCTAGTAAGTGTTGATGCACTGCCGGCTTTTACAACTTTTGCACAGCGGATGGCCACCGGTCTCGACAGCTTTGCACTGCTTGCAATACCGTTTTTTGTTCTGGCCGGAAATATTATGAACAGCGGAGGAATAGCAATGCGGCTAATCAACCTTGCCCGTGTACTTGTAGGCAGATGGCCTGCCGGACTGGCTTTTGTTAATGTGTTTGCAAATATGCTGTTCGGAGCAATATCTGGTTCGGCTGCAGCCGCCACTTCTGCTATCGGTGCAATAATGGGCCCTGAAATGGATAAAGAGGGCTATGACAAACGATTTAGTGCGGCAGTTAATATCACCTCAGCCACCACAGGGCTGTCAATACCGCCAAGCAACATACTCATTGTATATTCACTTGCCAGCGGCGGAGCATCCATCACCGCCCTGTTCCTTGCCGGATATCTGCCCGGAATACTTACGGGTGTATCAATAATGCTGATGGCAATGAGTATGATAGTTTACAAAAGCGAAGGAGTATCGGGTGTAGTAAAGTCGTTGCTCAAGTTTATCTCAGGAATAGTTGCAATCGGTGCAATCATATGGGGACTGATGGAGGCAAAAGAGAGTTCTGCAGTTGCCTTCAATACTGCACTTTCCGTTCTGATTTTAGTTATTACAGGATACATTGTTTTAAAAGCAAGAAGAAGCCCCCGGCGTGCCAGGCAGGCATTCAAGGTTATGTTTGATGCCATACCCAGTCTATTATTGCTGGTTATTGTCATAGGTGGTATTGTAGCCGGATTTTTCACAGCAACCGAGGCATCAGCCATTGCTGTGCTTTATGCCTTTGTGCTTGCTTTGATTTATAAAGAGATGACAATAAAGGATATGCCTAAAATAATCCTGCGTTCTGTTTTCACTACAGCCATAGTTCTGCTCCTGGTAGCAACAAGTATGGGATTATCGTGGATAATGGCTTTTGAAAACATCCCGCAAAACGTAAGTGCCGGACTGCTCGGATTCAGTGACAATAAATTCGTGATACTTCTCATCATAAACATGATACTGCTCTTTGTGGGAGTGTTTATGGATATGACACCGGCAGTCCTGATCTTCACTCCTATCTTTCTGCCAATTGTTACAGGACTAGGCATCGACCCGATACATTTCGGAATAATTATGGTGCTAAACCTCAGTGTTGGACTCTGTACTCCTCCTGTGGGCTCGGTTTTGTTTATTGGCTGTAGTATAGCAAATGTGAAGATTGAAGAGGTTATAAAACCTCTCCTGCCAATGTTCATAGTTATGATAATAACACTGCTGCTGGTAACATACATACCGGAAATAAGTATGTGGCTGCCTCATGCACTGGGATTTTAAAAAAGTAAAAAGATATAATGGTCAGAATAAAAGATATAGCCGAAAAAGCCGGAGTTTCAACAGGAACCGTAGACAGGGTTTTGCATAACCGGGGAGAAGTCGCAGAAAAAACCCGGCAACTGGTGCTGAAAATTGCTAAAGAGCTTAACTACAAGCCGAACATAGCTGCACAAACACTTGCGTCCGGGAAAAGCTACAATATTTCTGTGATCATTCCCGAGGGGCGGAATGAAAACATCTTCTGGAAATCGCACCTTACAGGAATAAAGAATGCATTGTCTTCACTTCAACCGTTCAGGGTCAATGTATCTTTTTATTTGTTTGAGCTTAATAATGAAAAAGATTTTATTGAAAAATCAACAGCACTGTTAAACGAACCTTGCGACGGAGTAATTGTTGCACCTGTTTTGAAGAATGAGACGCTTGATTTTTGCAACAAACTGGATGAACTTAACATTCCCTATCTTTTTATCGACACTTTTATAAAAGATACAAATTGCCTTGCATTTATTGGCGAGGATGCCTATCAAAGCGGCAGGATAGCAGCCAGTCTGATCGATTTCGGACTTTCTCCGGAAAAAGATATTTTAATTGTAAACATCTCAAAAAACCTGGATAACACCCAACACCTGAACAGCAGGAATCAGGGTTTCCTGAGTTACTTTATGGATGCCGGACGAAATACCGGACTGAAAATAAGTGTTGAAATACCTACTCCTGAGCAGGAGGATGTAACGGCTAAGCTTAACCCTATTTTTAAAAACAATCCCGGAATAGGGGCAATTATGGTATCCAGCTCAAAAACTTATGCTATTGCCAAATATCTTGAACAAAAAGGGATGAAAGATGTAATACTTGTGGGATATGAGATATTTGACGAAAACATCAGGTATCTAAAAAAAAGATATATCGATTTTTTAATCGGCCAACGCCCTGAAGAACAGGGAGAGAAAGCACTGCTAAAGCTATTTAATTATATCGCATACAACTCCATCCCCGACAAAAAAGAGTTTCAGGCAGTAGATATTATTAACTGTGAGACACTTCCACTAATCAACAAATAATAATCAGAAAATTAAAAATGAAACATCCATAAAAATATTTTAGACACAAAGACGGAATGATTTTATTTTGCATAAACCACAAATACAGAGTAAAAAAACTCAGTGCCTTTGTGGTTGTCATCCAAAAATTATAAACACATAAAAAATCCATGACTAATAAAACAGACACACAGGCAGGATGATTATATTAGGTATCATTCACAATACAGAATAAAATTAAACTCTGTGCCTCAGCGACTCTGTGTTAGTCATCTAAAATTATAAACACATGAAAAAACTGAATAAATACTCATTCGGAGTTGGTGACAGGTTCGGGCATCAGGGCGAAGCTCAGCTCAAAGCATTCATCAATGCAAAAGAGGCCGGACTAAACATAACACCGGTATGGAACAAATCGAACCGAGAACATGAAATTATCGGCACATCACCTGTCGATGTGCGAACAGAGGCAGATAATGCAGTAAAAGCTCTTGGCTGGGATGCCAGCTACTTTGTAGATGCCGACCATATCAACATGTCGAATGTAGACAGGTTTATTGAGCCAAGCGACTTTTTTACAATCGATGTTGCCGGCTATATCGGGAAACCGGCTCCGGCAGAAGATATTGAATCATTTGTAAGAAACTGCAAAAAGCATACAGGAGAACTGAACATACCGGGAATTGAGAAAACATTCACCATATCAGATGATGACATCAGAAAAGTTGCCGAACAGTATCTTTATGCTGCACAAATGGCAGGTGAGATTTACAGGAAAATTGAGAAAGTAAAAGGAGCAGGTAGTTTTATAACTGAAGTTTCGATGGATGAAGTGCCTTTACCTCAGACTCCCATTGAGCTTTTCTTTATTCTGAAAATGCTGGGAGATGAAAATATTCCGGTACAGACCATCGCTCCTAAGTTTTCCGGACGCTTCAACAAAGGAGTGAATTACGCAGGCAATGTTGATGATTTTGCAATTGAGTTCGAACAGGATGTGCTGGTTGTGAATTATGCTGTTAAGGAATTCGGCCTTCCTGAAGAGCTTAAGTTAAGTATCCATTCCGGTTCTGACAAATTTGCAATATATCCGCACATCGGACAAATCATAAAAAAGCACAATGCCGGAATACACGTAAAAACAGCTGGAACAACCTGGCTTGAAGAGATTATTGGCCTGTCGAAAGCCGGAGGTGAAGCCCTTGATTTTGTAAAAGAGATATACGAAAAAGCTTTGCTGAAACAGGAAGAGCTTTGTGCTCCATATGCCGATGTGATAGACATCAAAGCTGAAAACCTGCCATCAGCCGAAGATGTAAAAAGCTGGAGTGCCCAAAAGATGACAGACAGTTTAACACACAACAACTTGTGCAAAGACTACAATCCGGACATGCGTCAGTTAATGCACGTAGGGTACAAACTTGCAGCAATGCAAATAGACAGATATTTTGAGCTTCTTGAAAAACACAGCGAAATCGTAAACGATTGTGTATTCACAAATATCTACGAAAGACATATGAAGCTGTTGTTTGATATCTAGTAAACACCGACAAACCTCGAATCGTTCCCGCGACAGCGGGATCATTCGAGCGTTAAATATTCCCTATTTTAACGCTTCGAGGTGCAAGCACGCTCGAAGGTTATATTTTCACTCCAAAAACAAATGTTGGATATCATCAGAATAATCATCTTGTTTTTTATGAGCATAAATAAAATTAGCTTTATCATCAAACCATCCTATTACTGTTTCCCTAGCAAGTTTTGTGGGTTTTATACTTATCATACTCAAATATGACGACCAACCATATTCAACGAGATGTTCACAAAAACCGTGTTTTACGGGATTGTTATGAATGTAAATAATCAGCTGTTTCAAATATTCTTCATTAGAAACCTCAATATGTTTGTATGGATGTTCAAGTAAAGCTCCGGTACGTTTATTTTTTTTATTAAACCATTTTGCATAAGTACTAAAAAGATGTTGTATCATCTTATCAGGATCAGTTTTTTTCACAAATCTACTTCCCTTTTTTTCTTCATCTGACCTGAGAAACACTGTTTTCCATTTTATCATTAAAATATCTGAATTTGAATTTGCAGAATCAAGATATCCGATCTCATCTTCATCTTTTATCCTTACTGCAAAATGAAAATGATTTCCCATAAGAACATAAGCATAAACATCAACCACAGGAGTCAGAAAAACCGTCATCAATTCTAAAAAATGGTTATAATCACCCTCATCAAAAAATATTTTCTGACTATTAATCCCTCTGTTATAGATGTGATAATATTTGCCGTATTCAAGCATAATGTTTCTTTCTCTATATCAGAAAACCTCGAATCGTTCCCGCGACAGCGGGATCATTCGAGCGTTAAATATCGAACATTATATCTTTTCCCTGAAATTCTTCAGATGTTCTGCAGTTTCTCTTACTATGCGTTGAACAGCAAGGCCGTGGGCCAGATCTGGGATAAATGACCCGTCGTTTTTTCCGGTAAAAAACAGATAATGCGCATGTACCATTGCCCTTAGCCATCCGGGAGAGACGTGTACCGATGGAAATGTTGATGCCGGAGAATAATCGCTTCCTGCTATCTTTTTTACCCACTCACCGGTATCTTCGTTGTAATATTCAAACATTTCAGGATGTAAAGAGGAATACCGAAGTGAACCTTTTTCTGCATATATCTCAAGCTGCACCAGGTCACCCGAACCGGAACTTATCCTGCTTGCCGACATTGTACCTACTGCTCCTGTTTGGGGTTCATACAAGCTTATAGAGCTGAAAAGATCGGAACCGGAAGGCACATCATCAAAGCTGCCTCCCTGCATTGCACTGTACAACTTAAGATCGTTGCCAAGGAATGCCATAAGCAAGCTTATGCCGTGCGAACCAAGATCGGCCATTGCACCTCCGTCAGGTGCAGTAGTAAGGCGTGTCACGCGTTTTTCGCGATAGCTTTTTTGCAGATAATCGCCGTGATAGTATTTTACATCGAAATGGATTGGTTTTCCAAGCTCACCCGATCTCCATAACTCCAGCGCAGCTCTTACGCCGGATGTTTGTAAATACTGAAATCCGATTTGTATCCTAACTTCAGGATGATCAAGGGCAAGCTCTGCCATTTTCTCCTCCTCTTCCCTGCCGGAGCATACAGGTTTTTCAAGGTAGATTGCTTTCACATCCGGCATTTCGAGTGCATGCCTGAAATGCTCGAAATGAACCTTATTGGGCCCAAGAATAAAAACGGCCTCGACATCCCGGCTATTTAAGAAATCATCAATGGATTCTGCTTTTAGAAACCCAAACCTCTTTGCAAATTCTTTACGGCTGCTTTCCCTTTTCGATGAAACCGAATGAAGAACGACCTCAGGAGCATCATCATAGTAATATTTTAAAGAGTTTATGGCATAAGCATGTGCTCTTGCAATTCCTCCCGCACCAATGAAACCAGTGGTAACTTTTTCCATAATAAATAACTGATTAGGTTATTCCTGCATCAATTACAGGTTAAAGGTCTTTTAACAAAATATTCTCTTCGCTTGAACTCAGAATATCATCAAATTTTGACAAAACACTTCTAAGATGTTTCATTTCAGGCGTTTCATTAAAATGAAAATCACTCCTTCCACGCGCCTCCACCATCTCCATCACCTTGAATACTCTTAGCTTATTTATATCAAGTGCCGGCTGATAGAGCACATCCTTACTGCTGTCTGTCCCCACTTCCGACAGCACCTTCGACTCTACCAATTCGTACACCAGTTCATTTACCAGACGTATAGGCAGCTTAAGATTGATTGACAGCTGCATTGTATTTACTGGTTCTTCCCCATTCTCAAAGCGTTTTATAATGTGATGTACAATCAGCAGATACATCAACCTTTTGTACCGGTGACTTATGCGCTTTATATCCGCATCAAATTCAAAGCTCTTGTAGTTTTGATATGCAAATGATAATTCGGCGCCAAATAACACAATAAGCCAGCTCAGCTGTATCCAGATAAGAAACAAGGGCAGTGCTGCAAAACTTCCGTAAATGGCATTATATTTTGAAACCCACATTTGTGAGTGAATATAAGCATACTGGAGCAACTGAAACATAGTACCAGATATAATTCCCCCGAACAAGGCAGCATTGAATTTAACACGCTTATTGGGCATTATATAAAGCAGCAAGGTAAAAACCAGCCAGATAATAAGGTATGGAAGCAGCATAACAGCAATAGGGCTTACATACCTGAATAAGGTGATTCCCTTTATTTGCTGTGATATAAATACAAGCATACCACTGGATGAAACAAGGAAAAGCACTGAAAGAAGCATCAGAGCAATGTAATCACTGAATTTGCGAATAAAACTCCTTGAACGTTTCACCTCCCAGATATCATTGAATGAGTCTTCAATATTACCAAGCACTTTCATCACTGCCCACAGAAGAATTGCAAGACCAATACCGGCAATCTGGCCGCCCGGTGTTGCTTCAAGGTATTTTACTGCAAAATCAACTATCCAGTTCACTATCTCCTCCTGATGAGGGTCTGAAATATTTGATTCAAGGAGGAATCTTATTCTCTCTTCAAAACCAAATCCTTTGGCAATACCAAATATCATTGCTACTACAGGAACTACCGACAACAACGAATAAAAGGTAAGAGCCGAAGCCTTTAGCTGGCAATTATCGTTTATAAATCCTTTAATGGAGAGAAAAAGTATACGGATAACCTTTATTATAAAAAACTGACGTTTTGAGGTATCATCAGACTGTATACGCCAGATGTCCTCGTTCAGATAACGTATAGCTTTAGAAATAAAATCGGACATTGGCAGATTGTTTTATAATAAAAAAGAAAGCAGCAAGCTTATAAGCCGGGTTCTGTACCACAAAGCGGTGTCTATCATTTATCTGGTGTTACGGTCACCCGTAACCTCATGCGACCTACCCCTTACGACTTTCGGACGAAAACAGAGCGGACAACCCTGCTCCCTTGCGGGAATCGTAATATACGCGGTCTTGCAGCCTGCAAGGTGTACGGCTACCACGGTCACCCGCAGTACCGGTGGGCTCTTACCCCACCTTTTCACCCTTACCCCGAAATACATCAGGGCGGTTATTTTCTGTTACACTTCTGTACCCTCACGGATACCTTCCCGTTAGGAAGTGCAGTGTCCTGTGCTGCCCGGACTTTCCTCTGTCGCAATGCACGACAGCGATAGACCGGCTTGCTGCTTTCTCATTGCAAAAGTAATCAATCATTGATGAATAAACAAAAACAGCCGGATAACTCCGGCTGTTTGTCATTTATATTTATATTGGGTTATTCTATTTTAAACGGAGCATATTTATCATATTCAACCAAGAAAGCATCCTTATACCCTTTTGCTTTTATTTTTTGCAGTTCCTGCTTTGCAACACTTCCCGGAAATTTACCTATAGTGTATCTGAATATTTTATCTTTCATCCTAAACTCCATAACCCCGTCAAGATTCTTAAAATAGCTTAAATACACAGGAAACCGGAATGCACACAACTGCACCGTATATGTTTTATCAGGATATATTTTCAGATTACCCGAATCAGCCCATTTACTGCTTTTAAGAGGAAATCTTTTTGTATTAACCACAAATGCCTGATCATATCCCAAAGCTTTAATAGACTCCAACTGAGCAAGGGCTGCTTTGAAAGAATTGAATTTACCGACACAGTACCTAACATATCCGTCAGAACATGGATACTCATATACCATATTAACCTTTGAAAAATATTCCGGCTCACGGGGAGCTTCTCTTAAAGCAAGTATCTGAATAGAATAATACGGAGCTGTTGGTTGCTCAACCCTTATAATCTTTTTCTCAGTTCTGAGTTGTGACAGTTTATCGGGTGTGAGCGCCTTTATATTTAGTACGCTTAATGTAAATACAATAAGCAAACTGACTTTTAATTTCATAGTAATTAATATTTGACTCAAAATTAACTATTTTTTTATTCTCCAAACAACAACCTCAATTCTTCTGTTTTTCAGATGTTCAGCTTCAGTACAATATTTACCTCTTCCACATTTATTCACAAGGTACCTTTCACCGTATCCTCGAGGTATAACATTTTCTTCATTAACACCTTTACTTACAAGATACTCTTCAGCCTTATCAGCCATCAGCTGAGACAGATTCAGGTTATTGTACATATTGCCTCTTGCATCGGTATGGCCGTTAAGTTTTACTACGATATTAGGATTACTTATTAAGAATGCCGCCAGTTTATCAAGTATTTTATAACCTTCAGGTGTAATCTTATTTCCGCGATAAGGAATAGTCATTCCACTTATTTCATCCAACACCAGATCATTGAAAACAGGAGTCATTTGCAGTCCGTTATTATTAATATCCTGTAATTCCATTATATGAACAATCATTCGTTTAGTATTGTATTCTCCATCCTTAGTCATTACAATTTCAAACTCCTGCTGATCGTTTTTATATTTATCGGGTATAGTTATTGTAACATTTCCAGCAGCATCGGTTACGGCTTCTCCTACTATTTCTCCGGTATTTGCATCCTTAATTGTTACCTTTACACCATTTATTGGTGTACCGTTGAATGTACTTGTTAATTTAGTGGAAAATTCTGACGGGAATTTCGATAAATCCTCAGAAACTGCCGGTTTTTCTACAGATTCTTCAGGTTTAACCACAGGCTCTTGCTCTTCAACATCAGAATTGTCGTTATCTGAAATTATATTTTCCAACCCTGCAATTGGAGCCTGGTTTTCTTCATCCGATTTCTCCTGAATTTTAGGTTCTACAATAAATATTACATCTTTCGTATGATCACCGAAATTGTTTGAAGAAAGAAAACCCCGGGTCGAATCATTCGGGTCAATCACATAACCAAAATCATCATAATTACTGTTCATCGGTTTCATGAGGTTTTTTACATTTCCCCACTTACCATTTTCATCCTGTGTAGCAACAAAAATATCGAGACCTCCAAAACCTAAGTGACCATCAGAGGCAAAATATAGTTTATTGTCTTTACTAACAAAAGGAAACCGTTCGTCTCCATAGGTATTAATATTGCGTCCCAGATTAACAGGAGTACCGAACCTGCCGTTTGACAATCGTTCAACTACATATATATCGGTCCCTCCCATGCTCCCGCGCATATTCGAAACAAAGTAAAGATATTTATCATCGGGCGAAACAGCCGGATATGCAACATCGTAGTCATTACTGCATATAGGCAGTTCAGTTTCATTAACCCAGTCTTTTCCGTCGTAATTAACAGAGAATATCTTAATAATACTTCTACCACCCTTTACTCTGACACTCTTTGTATAATACATTGTTTTATAATCAGAGGTAAATGAGATAGCACCCACGTGATAGTCAAACATAAGATTTTTTGAGAAAGGTCTGGCGGTTCCTTCTACAATTTTACCGTCTTTCAACTCTGAAAAGTAAAGATTAAGAAATTCTTTTCCTGTTTTATCAAGCTTTTTGGTATTAACTTCTGAAGCTGACGAATAAACAACACCATTTTTATAATACTGAATACCGAATGATTGTCCGAAAGTAAGCAATGTAGAAGGAGTAACACGAATATCATTTCTCAATTGGCTGTTTGCTTCAGCCCATTTACAGGATTTAATAAGTTCGTTTACCTGTATAGGATTTGCACCTCCCTCTTTCTTTGCTTTTTCATACCATTCAATAGCCCCCTGATAGAATCCGAATTTATGAATAGTTGATGCATAAATAAAATAATCTTCAGGTTTAAGTTTGCTTTCAAGTGCAGAAAAAGCTTCAAAAGCCTTATCAATATCATTCAGATAGTAATAACAATAAGCTATTCGTTTTTGAACATCTACTGACAGTTCGGCTCCGTTCTCTTTTGCGGCATTATAGCTTTCAAGAGCACGGAAATACTCTCCCTGCTTGAAAAGGCTGTTTCCTCTCTTTATTTCAGACTTTTGAGCTAACAGCAAGTTTCCCGAGCTCAAAATCAATATCAGCAGGAATAAATAACTTCGTTTCATAATATATTTGTTAAGAACAAATTTCATTTAAATATATATCTCATTAAAAGTATCTTATCGACCTCATTCCGGCCCTCTTATTAAAAGTAAAGTCAAATTGAAGTCCTATTTCATGTGAGCCATATTTAGCATAACGATTTAATGATGTCAATGAGTAATCGAATGAATAACGCACAGTAAACTTTCTGTTTATTATAAATTCCGACAGGAATATAGCATCCGAAGTCGTCCTGTATGATAATCCTACCCATAGCCTTTTGGCAAGTAAAACATTTGCTGACACATCAAATTCGAGAGGTGCGCCGTAAACAAAACGGAAAAGTGCAGTAGGTTTTACTTTAACATCTCCCCAATCAAAAATATATCCTCCATATAAATATGAATAAAGATTTTTATAATCGATTGTATTTTTAAAACTACCTTCGTCTTCATCAAAGTTTTGTGTAAAAAAACGAGGAACCGAAAAGCCTACAAAATAATTATCGGCATATAAATAAGTACCGAAACCAAAGTTAAATCCGATTTTACTCTCTTTACCCATAAAAACAGGATCAAGATAACTATCGGTAATAGCTTTTGTACCATCATAAATATTAGAGCTGACTCCAACCTGTAATCCGAAAGAAATAAATTTATATCTATCCAGTTTAAGCTTATATGATGCAGAAGCCATAAAATCAAGATTATTGGTAAAACCTACCATATCATTAGTCAGCGATATACCTAATCCCAGATTTGTATCCTCAATAGGACCATGAACATTAATTGCCTGGGTATTAGGAGCGCCATCAATACCAATCCATTGAGAACGCGCTATTAACAAACCACTTATTACATCCCTGGTTCCGTTATATGCCGGATTTAACAGCCCCTGATTAGCAACATAGTTGTTGAACTGTGCCTGATCCTGGGCTAACAGGGAAGTTGAGCAGATTCCGACTAATGCTAATATTATGATATATAGTTTCATTTGTATTTGTTTTCTTTCGATTATCGACGTAGTTCTATGTATCCGCTATACTCTTTGTTTACTTCTTTTCCTTCCCGGTTTACTTTAACACTGAAGACATAGAAATATGTACCGTTCGGGAGATCCTCTCCGGCAGCCACCATTGAACTTTCAGTAGATTTACCGTCCCAGTCATTTTCATAATTCTGTCCTTTAGAACGATAAACAAGTGTTCCCCATCTGTTAAAGACTTCGAGTTTTGATTCCTGTTTATCTTCTATACCGGTTATCACAAATTTGTCATTAATATTATCACCATTTGGAGAGAAAGCATTCGGAATAAGGAATGTTTCTCCATCGCCCAGATCCACATTTCCTACAAAAATGAATACTGTTGCTGTATCAATACGTTCCGGATGCGTTTTATTATATATAATATACCTGACTGAATCCCGTCCGTAGAATGAAGGAAGCTTCCTGTACTCAAGTTTTCCCTCATCGTTTATAGACACCTCTCCTACAGTTGAGAACTGCTGAGGAACATTATTTTCATCAAGATATATCCATGAAGTATCAAGTTTAAAGAATATGTTTTTATTCGGTTCATTTAAGCTATCAATACCGATAAGTAGCTTGTCATTGGCCACAACATCTATTTCACCTATAAGTTCCCCTTTCGACAAAGTAGAAATATCATTAACTGCAATAAGCGGAGATTCATAGATATAGGCCGAACCTGACATAAATGCCCGACAACCTTTTTCTGTTACACCTTCTATAGTAAACAACCCACCTTCACTTTGTGCTCCGAAGTTAAGTTCGTCAAATGTTCCTCTTATGGTATCAATAACTGTAATATCCTGATTAGGTTGATCGTTCCATAACAAATAATCAACGAAATCCTGCGACATCTCCAGTTTAATAGTATCAACATTAACAAATCCGGTACACTGATATTCACATTCCGTAACAGAACCATCAGATCTGGTAAGGAACATTCTGTACTCTTCCGGTACAGGATTCTCAATTATTTTCAAAGTATCAGCCATTATTGTATAACATCCGGTATTGAAATCAACAGCTTTTACAGTGTAATTGTTTTCTCCGTGCGGATTGTTGAAATACGCTGTATCACCGGTTCCTGCAATAAAGTCCACAATATTATTCAGACTATCAAGTAATTGATAACCTATATTTATTTCGGTAGAATCGAGACCGACTACTATTCCTGGCAACCCTGAACAGAACTCAGTTGTATCATTTTCTGTTATTATGTTCACATTTACAGGTGAATCTTTGTAAATAACTTCTGCCGTACCCATAGATAAATCGCACATACCTTCGGAAAGGGCAACAACTTCATAACTGATAGTATCAGCTCCTGCAGAATAAACGGCCCACTTTAACGTATCTCCGGTACCTATCAGAGTATCATTATTTAAAATACCGTCTTCATACAATAAATAAAGTCTTCCATTCTCGCTGCCATCAAGTATAATAGTTGTTCCGGTAGAACCACAAACATTAGAACGAAGAGAAGACACATTAAACTTAACAGGAGTTTCATATTCATAAACCGTTATAGATTCTCCGTCATTCATCTTTGTTTCACAAGCATCGCCACCATATGTTCCTATAACGGTATATATTCCTTTGGTAAAGAAACCAAGAGACACACTATCGGCTCCTGTTCCGTCAGTTTCATTAACAGGAATATTGAATTCATCAAGTACAGTGTAAACAACATCGGCTTCACTATTTTCCATGATAAATTCCACACCCTGTTCCCCACTACAGTAAGCAGTATCAGAGACCAGAACTTTATAATTTACAGGAGCCGGTTTCTGGGCAACTGTGACTTCACCGTACATATTCGATGTACAACCTTTATCGGTAATACCTATAACCGTATACAGTCCTTCATCAATAAATTGTCCGAATATAATGGTATCATTAGTTGTTCCGCCGGTAGCTTCGGCCCAGTTACGACTTCCGGTTCCGTCATCATACTGTAATAAATATTTAACCGAAAATTCCTGTCCGTCAAGACCTATCTCAGCTCCGTTATTAATATCACAGAAGTAACCAGAACCAATCATTGTAAATGCAACAGGTAACGGATTAACTGTGAGGGTAACCCTGTTTGTCATCTCAACGGCGCAATCAACACCATTATCACCTATAACATAATATTCACCTTCTTCGTTAGCAATATCAAAAGTAAGAGCATTACCAGTTCCATCAACAGGATCACCAATTTGTTTATCATTTCCGGCACCATTACCATCTACAAGGTATAAGGTATAAACGACACCTGACTCAGAACCTGACAATCCGAAATTAACACCTGGATCACCGTTACAAATATCACCAGAACCTGTTACTGTAAATTTTTCAATTACGTTGGGGATATCGATATAAATATCATTATCGAGGAAATCCTCACAGCCATTCAGGTTAGCCATAACCTGATAAGTAGCATCAACATCGACAACAGGTGCAAATTCAGCATCACCTCCGTTTCCGTCAGTTGTATTTCCTGTAGCACTTCCTTTATATAGTTCATAAACAACACCTGGTTCCGAATTTTCAACAATAACGACAGCTCCGTTATCGCAAGCATCTCCAGTACCATCTTTTATTCTAAGTGTCTTGGTAAGATCTGCAAAAGGCTTTTCTGTAATGGTTATTCTTCCATTCATTTCTGTAGTACAAGCAGTAACAACATCCTTACGTTGTGCTACAATAAAGTATGTGTCGGAACCGAATATTTCAAAATCAAGCAAACCTCCATTGCCGTCAACCCAAGGTCCAACCGTAGCATCATTTTCCCTTTCCCAACGATACTGAACGTCAGGTTCAGAACCGTTAAGGTGCAGATATGTAGTACTTCCGGCACAATAATCACCATCACTAGTAACATCATAAACTGTTGGCAAAGGATCTTCATAGAGCATTACTTCATTGTACATTTCCTGCTCACAACCTATTCCTTGTGAAACTGCTGTGACACTGTATAAACCTGCAGTAGTGAACTTTCCGAAACTAAGTGCTAAGGTTGTATCATCTATTTTACCTGTATCAGTTTTAACCAATACATTATCCCGGTAAAGATTATATAGTATATCAGCCTGCTGACCTGAAATTGAGATTTCAACACCGATAGTATCACCTTCACAGAAGTGGCCATCATTTTCAACATTCAAATCAAAAGCATCAGGCAGTGGAATGGATATTACATTTACCGAACCGTTCATCGGATAAGTACATCCTCCGTCAGATGCTACTACAATTGTATAATTCCCTTCTGTCTGATATGGTCCGAAAGTATGTCCGGTTGTTACATCTGCAATCCAGGAATCATTAATATCAGCACCATCGACCTGGACACGATATTCTACTCCGACTTCTGAACCTTCAAGTTTAATAAGTGCACCGGCCTCTCCTTCACAAAATTCACCATCACCGGTCACATCGAATTTTGTATAAGTATCATCCGACTGTATCTCAAACGTACCATCCATGGTATTAACACAACCGGTAACATCATTAATGGAAATCACACTGTAAATTCCGATATTTACATAATCACCGAATGATATAGTATCTCCGGTACCGGCAACAGAAGCACCTATATCACTTTGGTCAATCTGCAATTGATAAGAGAATCCGGTATCAGATCCGTCAAGTTTAATTTCATAACCGTCACCATCGTTACAACCGGTAACCACACCTGTAGGAATTATTGAATAAACATCTGGTAACGGATTCTCAATTACAGTAATCGTATTATTCATATCAACCCTGTCATCAGGGAATTCCGGATAATAACCTTCAACTTTATATGTTATGCCGGCATTATCGCCAAGAATATTATCCCATTGAACACTATTAGTTCCGTCATATGTTATCGTTCCTACTACACTATTATCAGAAGTATTTATAAGATCGTATGTAACACCATTTTGTGGAGAAGCAATATAAATGCTTACACCACCAGAACCTGCACAATACTCAGTTGCAGTAACAGATACATCAAGCGGCACAATTCCGTCTTTAACAATCATTGTTAGTGATGCTGTATTTACACAATTACCATCTCCGTAAACATTAACTGATACAACATCATTGTTTTTCAGAGTATCACACTCATAAGTATTGTCATTACTTAAATCCTGCACCTTTTGGCCATTTATAAAAAACTCGTATGAAGTTCCACCTCCGGCTGTAAATGTAACATTTGTACCTTCAATTATTTCCGTTCCAGGATCTGCTGTTAATGTAGGTACGGGAGTATCGTAGACTGTCATAATAATATCAGGTGTAGATGATGAACACCCCTCACTTGATGTAACATTTACAGATACATGCTGAGCATCTTGCAAGCTATCGGTACGATAAACATTATCGGTACCCGACTGCACAACATTACCATCAACGTAGTAAACATAATTAGCGTATCCTGCATCGGATGTAAACTCGACTGTTGTACCGGAACAGATTGTATCGTTACCTTCGGTTATTGCCAATGTAACTATTGGGTTTGGATTAACAGTCACAAATATTGAAGCTGATTGATCCGAACATAATGTATTATTATCTGTAACAATAACATAAACTTCATCATTATCGGCCAGAGTATCTACTGTCCATGTATATGAAGTGCCATTTTGAACCGAAGAGTCGGTACCACCGCGAACTACATGAAAATCGAAATTATAGTTACCACTTCCATCTTCACCTTTTCCGTTAAATGTAATTGGTGTTCCAGCACAAACAACAGCACCGTCAGAAGCACTGATTGTTGCTGTAACTTTATTTACTTCGGCATAAGTAGATGCTGTATCGGAGCAGCTATATGAATCTGTAAGAATCAGTTTATAATCACCGTCAATTGTATCGGCAGCATTTATTATAAACGGATTCTGTTCTAAACTTGAATAACTGTAAGGTCCGCTCCAGTTGAAAGAATAAGAACCAGATCCCCCACTTACCTCTGAGAAAAACTTCAGTGTATCACCTTCACATATTGGCCCGTTATTATATACAGTATCAATTACCGGAGCCGGATTAACGGTAACAACAGATGAATCAACAACAGAATATGTACACTCAGGTGATGTAACAGTTACTTTATAAACACCCTGGTCAGCCGTTGTTATATCAGACAACGTATAATTCTGTTCACTTCCGGAAGCCCCATTGGGTCCGGTCCAGCTGAATGTATAAGTTATTCCACCCGAAACGGCAGAATTTATTTGTAAAGACAGTTTTTCACAAATGGCCACATCTGAAGGAGTAACCGAAACTTTAAGACTATCATTTACTTCGACAGTTGTAGTATCAGAATCCTTACAACCATTATCATCAACAACACTAAAAATATAGTCACCGGCCTGATCTTTTAATATGGTAACAAAAGTTGTATCTGTATTTGTAGTAATAACAGTTCCATCAGTTAAACTCCAGGCATAACTATACGGAGCAACTCCTTCGGCTAATGTTCCACTCAGTGTTAATCCGCCTCCCTCGCACACAGGACCATCGTTATCCGCTGTGGCAACCGGAGCATCATTTACAAGAATATATGTACTGTCGGTAGCAAAACAGGAATTTCCATCCGTCACAGTAATATAGTACCTGCCTGTCTGGCTTAATGCTATAGAATTAATTGTAGGATCCTTAATAAAGGATTCGAAATTATCAGGTCCGGTCCAGTGAAAATCATATGTTCCTGTTCCTCCCGATGGAGATGCACCAAGATATACAGTAGAATATTCACAAACAGTATCATTCAGACTGGCTGTTACTTCCGGATTTTCATGAACTATAACTTCAGTGGAATCGATGGCGGATGAACATCCATAACTATCTGTAACTGTAAGTTGATAATACCCTGCTTCAACAGTTTTAATATCAGTAATAACAGGATTTTGTACTGTATCGGTAAATGATGCCGGACCGCTCCAGGAGAATTTATAAGTTCCCGTACCACCTGAAATCTCACTGTAAAGTTGCACATCGCTGTTCTCACAAACAGGTCCGCTGTTTGATATGGAAGTTATTTCCGGATTATCATGAATAATTATTGTTATGGTATCATTCATATATGTATCACAAGTGGCATCACTTGTGTTGTATGCCATAACATAATAATCACCACTCTCTTTAACGTAAAAATCCAGACTGTTATCTGTTCCATCGACAGGTCCCTGAACCTGTGTGGATGAATTATACAGGAAATAAGCCATACCCGTTTCGGAACCACTCAGTGTCAATTTAATAGAGTCACCGTAACATGCTTCAGTTTCCGTAGAAGTAAGATCAAAAACCGCCGGTGTTGGGATCACTGTAACTTCAGAAGTTCCATTCATAACAGCAGGACACTTATCATCGATATCGTTAACACTTTTAGCCCTTACAATGAATGTACCCTCTTGTCCCACTTTCATATCAAGTGGTCTATTGTCATTACCATTATATACTTTAATGGTATCATCTGGTGTTGCGCTTGTTTCTATCAGATAATACAGCACAGTAGTATCCGAATTACTTAATGTCAGAGTTGTGGAGTCTCCTCCACACATACTGGCTTCTGCTGGTGTAAGATCATATACCGGTAAATCAAACACATAAGTCCCATCCTCCACAGAGGTTGAAAAACCGGAACTGTTTGTATAAGTATATCTTATGTAAATAATGAAATCGTTATAATATTCGGAAGTAACATTCCTTATATAAAAAACCATTGTTGAATCTATTCCGTTACTGGCAGTAATAGGATCAAACCAGTCATCGTGAGCAACTTCCTCATCGTCACTGTTTTTGGTAAAAACCTCCCATTTTATACTTTCTATATCATCGGGATAATCAACAATTCTGATAGTATCATCAGGTTCATCTTTACAATACCCATTCTCCAATGTGGTCTTACTACTCAAACCTTTAAGTCTTGCTCCCGAACTGTTAGCACTTCCGGATTTGAATATTCTTGAGAATATACCATTATTCTGGGCATGGTTTTGCTGAGGAAACACGAATAACAGCCCCCAAAGAACAAAAAGCGTAGTAAATATCTTCATCTTATTCATATATAAGTGTGTATCAGGTTCTAATAATTTAAATTAAGTATTTATGCGGCCTTAGATGAATCA
Organism: Chlorobiota bacterium; assembly: GCA_013153405.1. Taxonomy (GTDB): domain Bacteria; phylum Bacteroidota; class Bacteroidia; order Bacteroidales; family Marinilabiliaceae; genus JAADEM01. The sequence continues at coordinate 7,448 of JAADEM010000048.1, read as the reverse complement.
TCATATAATTTCACATAACTATTTAACATTTGTACGAACCTTTTCGGGTTTGGTTTCAATATTTTCGTTTATCATTTTTTTATTCTCCGTGGCTCAGCAACTGGTTCAGCCGTTTTTTATTCTCAACAGAAACACCCTGGAGTGCTATTCTGACTATTTTAATATAGTTACTCAACCACTCCTGCCACTTTATCATCCTGTATTTCTTATCTTTAACCAGCCTTCGCACTGTTGCCGAGATTCTGGTACACTCTTCCATATAGCGCTGTAAAGCATACAGTTCATCCCTTAAATCTTCAATATTACTTTTTTTAACTCCGAACATTTTCATCTTTGCTATATATTCAGGATTTGCCAACAGGTTATTACAAAAAACCGATACCTGATGATACCATTTATCATAAGTTCTTTCCCGTTGGCCTTTTAATGCCAATGATAAAAATGCTTCGTCGTCCTTATTGAAAACTATACGGGCAATTTTAAGGTATTTCATATAGTCGGCTGAAACCTTTGCCTGAAATGCTGCCTTGCGGTCAAAACACACTTTCTTCTCCTCCTCTTTCTGTTCCTGGAGTTTTGCAATTTCCACAAGCTCATCGTATAGTCGTTGCCCTTCTGCTAATCTTTCTTCGGTGTAACCGAAATTGCCAACCGCTTCCTTTATCCCGGAAGTCCGGGTACTTATATTAAGTATAGTTCTGCTATTGACAATAAAGTCTTCAAATTTTTGCTTTGAATAATGCATAATTTGATAGTATCAAAAATATTTATTTTTTATTAATAAACTATTATAATTATTAATATTTTTTATGAATTATATATTTTTACTTATATTTCTTAAAAAAGTTTCATTCTGAAAAGCAAATGTATGAAATATTTTTTATATCAGACAAATATTTTTTTTATTCAGATAAGATTTTTCTTATATCAGATAAGAATATTTTTTATTCAGAATGGTTAATTTTATAAAAATATTACATACTTTTGTATTTATACTTAATATAATATAGTTTATATTAATATTGAGCTTTGATAGTTAAAATTTAGGGCAAAAAAAACGCCTGCTCCGCAAGGAACAGGCGTTTTTACATTTTAGAACTTTCTGCGTCAGATGACTACCATCGTAGCTCCGTATCCGTATTCACTGAATGATGCGTCCTGATAATAATGGTCTTTATATTTTCTGTCGAGAGCTTTTCTTATTTCTGATTTAAGAACTCCATTACCGACTCCGTGAATAAAAACTATTTTCCGCTTTTTATTTTTAAGGTTTTCTTTCATTACCTGATGAAATTTATTCATCTGTATTTCAAGCATCTCCGAATTACTTAATCCTCTCGTATCATCAAGTAACTCATGTATATGCAAATCTACTTCCAGTATTCCTGGTTCATCCCTTCTTTTTCTCTTATTAAAATTCCCAACCCCTGACTTTTCACTTTTTATTTGTTCAAACTCCTTATCTGTCAGGTTTTCAATCCGTTTTTCCAGTTCACCTTTCAGAACTGCATGCAGATATGCTTTTTCATTAAAATAATCATTCTCCTTATAGCTCTTTTCATTCATAAGTTTCGAACCTTTCAGAACAATTGTAACATTTGCAGGAGGCAATGGAATAAACGTTTTTTTCGGTTTATAAAAGAGCAACTGAATCTCCCATTTTACTCCGTCAAGGGACGTTATCAAATGTTTATCAAGTTCAATTTTCGTATTGGGCTCTATAACTCCGTTGTACAGATTTATTGTTTTTCCGTTGACTCCTGTCTCATTCAACAGATAGTAACAAAAATAATTACTATCATTTATCAAATAGCCTCTTACACTTCCCGATTCAACCCCGGGAGCATCACCGCGCAAGAAAGCAAGATAAAATTCAGGATTATCATCTCCACCTTCCACTTCGACATATTCATAATTATCAATCTGATTTACATCTTCAGGTTCTTCTTTCTTATCCGTGGCTTTTACCGTATCGGACTTAACAATATCCTTTTCCACTAAAACCAGTTCTGAAAGCAATACCGGAATTTCAAATCCGTCTTCATCATCAACAAATGCCAGACGGCCTTCTACCCTGGTAACAACACCGCCTCCGGTAGTATTCAAAAACCGTACTTTATCACCTTTTTTTATTTCCATAATCAAAATCAATATATTGTCAACATTTACGATTATTCATTATCTGTTTATTATGACGCCAAAGTTAATTATTTTTGAGCCCTGAACAGATTGTTTTTATTTTAAACTCCGATAAAATGATAAAACCGGACATTTATATTTCTGATTATACATACATACTTCCTGAAGAAAAAATCGCCAAATATCCTTTAGAAAAAAGAGACCAGTCTAAACTTCTAATCTTTAAGAACAAAAATATCTCACATACCGTTTTTTCCTCTCTTCCTGATATTTTAACCTCAGGATCGCTTCTGGTATTCAATAATAGTAAAGTCATAAGAGCCAGAATGAAATTCAGAAAAGAAACCGGTGCCACAATTGAAGTATTCTGCCTTGAACCCGTTGAACCAACAGATGTACAGCAGGCTTTCGAAACAACTGAAAGAACCCAATGGAAATGCATTATAGGAAATGCAAAAAAATGGAAAAACGGGCCCCTTTTAAAAAAAGTGACTGTAAACGACAAAACCACATTGATAGAGATAAACAAAGTGGCACAATCGGGACAATCATATATAATTGAATTCTCATGGGATAATCCGGCACTCTCGTTTGCCGACATAATGCAAAATACAGGAACAGTACCTATCCCACCATACCTTAACCGCTCTCCTGAAAAGATTGATGACACAAGATATCAGACAGTATACAGCCGCCCGAAAGGTTCTGTGGCTGCTCCTACGGCTGGCTTGCACTTTACAACCGACATACTTGAAGAGCTCAACAATAAAAACATTAACACTCTGAATATTACTCTGCATGTAGGTGCAGGAACATTCAGGCCGGTACAAACAGAATCGATTTCAGGACACAATATGCATACCGAGCATTTTGTTATCGAACGTGACGCTCTTAAAAGTATTATCAAAAACATAAATTATATAATTGCAGTCGGAACCACTTCGGTACGAACACTTGAAAGCCTGTACTGGCTTGGGATAAAACTTCTTAAGGGAGAAAACATAAAAAACGGCATTGAGCAATGGGATCCATACAATTACAATGAAAATGACGATACTGAAAAAGCACTTAAAGCCCTGCTTAATTATATGGAACAAAATAATCTTGAACATTTAAACAGCAAAACCGCTATAATAATTGTTCCTGGATATAGATTCAGACTTGTAAAAACCCTTATAACCAATTTCCACCAACCCAAAAGTACACTATTGCTTTTAATTGGTGCATTTATTGGTAATGAATGGAAGAATGTATATGAATATGCCCTGAACAATGATTTCAGATTTCTTAGTTACGGTGACAGTTCAATCTTATTCAGAGAGTAAAAAAACAGCACCAGCTCATTCTGTTTAAGCACACAACTACGAAACTGACTTGTTTCGGCATTGAACAAAACACAAAAAAATGAAAAAAATACTCTTACCCTTTCTGTTGGCCTTACCCCTTTTTACTTCGTGCAAAACAAATGTTATTCAAAAGCCAAATGTTTTATTCATTCTGGTGGATGATTTAGGGTGGAAAGACCTTGGTTGTTTCGGCAGTACTTTTTACGAATCCCCTAACATTGACAAGCTGGCACAAACATCTGTTATGTTTACAGAAGCATATGCTGCCGGACCGGTTTGTTCTCCAACCAGAGCAGCAATTCTTACGGGCAAACACCCTGCACGTATCGGCATCACCGATTGGATTCCGGGCCGTGGCGACAAAGGACAAAAACTTAAAACCCCATCAATTCTTAACGAGCTTCCACTCGAAGAATATACCATGGCAGAAATATTCAAAGATCATGGTTACAAAACGTTCTTTGCCGGGAAGTGGCATCTTGGAGGCAAAGGTTATTTTCCTGAAGATCAGGGATTCGACATCAACATAGGAGGAAATCATACAGGACAACCCAAAGGCGGCTATTACTCTCCATACAAAAACCCTCAATTGCCAGACGGTCCTGAAGGAGAATACCTTACCGACCGACTTACGAACGAAACAATTAAGTTTATCAAAGAAAGTATTAAAAACAGCCCTGATACTCCCTTTTTTGCCTATCTCTCGTATTACGCTGTTCATACACCTATTCAGGCTTGCAAAAGACACATTGATAAATTCAGAAAAAAAGCTGAAAAGCTACCCCGCCCTGCTGACAGTATTTTCGTTGCTGAACACAATTCATATACCAGACTAATACAAAACGATCCTGCATATGCATCAATGATATATGCAATGGATGAAAATGTGGGTAAACTCCTTAAAACCCTTCAAAAACTGAACATAGAAAATAACACTATAATTGTTTTCACATCCGACAACGGAGGTCTCAGCACTTTGTTATGGAAAGGAGCTCCAACCAGTGTATATCCGTTAAGAGCAGGTAAAGGGTGGTGTTATGAAGGCGGCGTCAGAATTCCGCTGATAATTAAACTTCCTGGAGAAACAAAACATGTGACAATTGATAAACCAGTAGTAAGCATGGATTTGTATCCAACTCTTGTCGATCTTGCGGGGCTTCACAAAGTTCCCAAGCAATATCTCGACGGGGTAAGCATTGTTCCGTTATTTAACGGAAAAGATATAAAACGAAGTTCGTTTTTCTGGCACTACCCGCATTATCACGGCAGCGGCTGGACTCCGGGAGCAGCAATAAGAAAAGACAACTGGAAACTTATTGAATTTTATGAAGATTCGGTAATTGAACTTTACGACCTTAGCAAAGACACCGGAGAAATACACAATCTATCAGAAAAATTCCCTGAAAAGACCGAAGAATTACTAAAGCTTTTACGTGAAAAACAGAAAGAAACAGGAGCAAGATTCCCTGAATTGAAATAATACAAAAAGTATCACGTTTTAAGTATAGTTAACAGTATTACCTATAACCAGAATTGGTTATTGTTCGTAAAAAAGGTCATGAGTCTGAGGTTGAAAAAAACAATTTACATATTATTCCTTTTTATAGTTGCTTTTTTTTCAAAAGCGGCCGGTTATTTTCATGACTATCCTGAAAATGCCCAGGAGAACATGATAAAAAAAGAATACAAGGAGTTGAACTGTCATAGTCTCAGATTTGAAGCTTTCAGAAATGCTGTTAAGGGGTATTACATTCTTAAAAATAAGGGCATATTAAATAATGACTCTGTAATAACAATAATCGACTTTAGTAAGTCATCAAAGAAAGAAAGAATGTACGTTATCAACATAAAGCAAAACAAACTGATATTAAAAACACTTGTTGCACATGGAAAAAACACCGGTCTGGAGTATGCACAAAGATTCTCGAACAAAAACAAATCATACCAAAGCAGTACCGGATTCTACCTTACAGGAGAATCATACCAGGGCAAACACGGTTACTCTTTGCGACTGAAAGGCCTTGAAAAAGGAATAAATGACAACGCTGAAGAAAGAGCCATTGTAATTCATCCGGCAAAGTATGCAACTTACGACTTCATAAAAAAATACGGACGACTGGGACGCAGTTTCGGATGTCCGGCTATTCCTCCCGGAATTAGTGAACAAACCATAAACACTATAAAAAACGGAAGCTTGCTGTACATTTATCATCCTGATTACACAGGCTCAACCATACTTCACCACAGCATTAATAAAAAATAAATTCATTTCAATTACGACTTGTACAAAAACAACTACTTTTATACTAACTATGTTTCACTGATAATCTGCTCCTTATGAACAACCGGATTTTCATATACGGAAGAGAAAACGAACTGTTGAAAGAAGTGGTGTATCATACTGCCAGGAGTAGTGGTGCGGGCGGCCAGCATGTTAATAAAGTTGAAACCAAGGTTGAATTAAGGTTTAACATTTCCGGTTCTCATATTCTTTCCGAAATAGAAAAACAGTTAATACTAAAGAAACTAAAAAACAGAATAAATGCCGAAGGAGAACTCATATTGTCATCTGGGGTATCGCGTTCCCAGTTTCAGAACAAACAAAAAGTTACTGAGAAATTTCTGGAACTGATTAACAATGCTCTGAAACCGGTAAAAAAACGTATCGCAACAAAACCTACGAAAGCATCCGTAAGAAAACGCCTTGAAGCCAAAAAGAAACACTCTGAAAAAAAAGCATACAGACGAAAAAACTTTTATTAGTTTCGTTATGTATTAAAACCTGAAATGTAAACACGATTTTTTTCATAACTTTTATATGTGGAAAATTCACTTATTACATTTATTGTATATTAGAGCCAATAAATTAAAACATTAAACAATGCAAAACATAATACTTGGAACAGGACTTGAAAACATTAAATTCGGCATCACGCCCGATGAGCTTGAAAAAACACTCGGCAAACCATCCGAATACGAAACCTCGGAAGAAGACGGAATGGCAATACTGCATTACGATGAGCACAACCTTTCTTTTGGATTTTCAAAAGATTACGACAACAAACTGTTATCGATAACAACCGGTGCTCCCGAAGCCAGAATTGAAGATGTTCAGTTAATTGGTGACACTTTGCAGGAAGTTCTTGACAAACTTGATGTACTCGGAATAAATGATGTTGATATTGAAGATATCTCGACCGAAGAATATCCCGAGCAGCAATTAATGTCAGTTTTTGAATACAGTCTTAATCTTTGGTTCGACAGCGATGAACTTTCCGAAATACAGTGGGGGCCATTCTGGAACAATGAAAAGGATGAGCCAGTCTGGCCGGAATAGTTGTTAATTGTTTGGTTCTTGTCTGTCGGCAGGCAGTATTTTGGGTTCTTTTAGTTATTGGCTTAAGATTGAAAACTGTTAACTTACCAATTAACAAACGAACCCTGGAACCCATGTAACACTTTAACCATAAATCATGCACAAACCAAATACAAAATGGCTTCCTCTGTTTATTACTAATTTCCTGGGGGTACTCAACGACAATTTTTTAAAAAACCTGATTGCCTTTGTAGGAATAATGTGGCTTGCTGATCCTGAAAACAAATCGCTTGTAATAGCTCTGGCTTCTGCCATGATGGTATTGCCATACATTTTGTTTTCACCTGTTGCAGGCCGCTTGTCGAAAAAATACAAAAAAGCGACAATCATAAAAATAACAAAAGTAGCTGAGATTCCCATAATGCTTTTAGCTGCTGTAGGCTTTCATTTCAAAAGTCTTCCCATAGCACTTACTGCAATGTTTTTAATGGGGCTTCAAAGTTGCATGTATTCACCTGCAAAATACGGTATAATACGTGACGTAGGCGGAAAAGAAGGAATCTCATTTGGAACGGGAGCAATGGAAATGCTCACATTTACGGCTGTCCTGATAGGAACATATCTTGCCGGAACGATATCTGATATTA